>CAINEG010000239.1 GCA_903847655.1 uncultured Bacteroidota bacterium | reverse complement strand
CCTTCCTTGGATTCAATGGTTAAGGCGGCAATATTTATTTTAAGCTCCCCACTGATGATGTTGGTAATTTTATTCACAATACCTACATCATCCATCCCAACAATACTAAGACCCGTTAGGAAAGAAATCTCTTTGTTTTTAGCCCATTTGGTTTTCACCACTCGATGTCCATAATTAGCCAACAATTGTGTGGCATTGGGGCAATTGGTTCTATGGATGATTAAGCCTTTAGCTGTACTCACAAAACCAAAAACATCATCCCCTGGGATGGGGTTGCAGCATTTGCCTAAACTGTATTTTATTTTATCGCTGGATTCTCCAAAAATAATGAGTTCGGAATCTTTTTTGGGGAGTTGTTTAGGGCTATTAAGTTCTGGATTAATTTCTTGTGGGATGACCAAGGGTTTTGGGGCTTCTATTTTTTCCCCAATTACCTGAAAAAGTTTAAGTTCTTTTAAATCGATATTCTTGGTGGCTATTTTAAACAATAAATCTAAATGACTGGTCAATTTATAATAGTTCATGACCTGGTCAATATTGTAGGTATTGTAAACAGCGCCTATGCCTTCTAATTTTCTTTGTAAAGTGTACTTTCCTTCCTCACCAATCTGTTTTTTCTCTTCTCTTAAGGCATCTTTGATGCTATTTTTTGCTTTGGCGGTAACTACGTTTTGCAACCAATCCTCGGTGGGTTTTTGTTTGTTGCTGGTGATGATTTCAATCTGATCTCCACTTCTTAGTTTGTGACTAATGGGGACTAATTTATGATTGACTTTGGCCCCAATACATTTTGAACCAATGGCCGTATGTATGTAAAAAGCAAAATCCAAGGCCGAAGAATTGATGGGCAACATTTTGACTTCCCCTTTGGGCGTGTACACATATATTTCTTCTGCTAAAAATGAGGTTTTGAAATCTTGTAAAAAATCGATGCCTTCTTCTTGTTGATTGCCCAAGGCTTCTCTAATTTGAACAAACCATTTGTCAAATCGGTCTTCGTTTTGAGTCCCTTCTTTGTATTTAAAATGAGCAGCCAAGCCTTTCTCCGCAATCTCATTCATTCTTTTGGTCCTAATTTGCACTTCTACCCATTTCCCTTGTGGTCCCATTACCGTGGTGTGCAGCGCTTCATAGCCATTGCTTTTGGGATTACTCAACCAATCTCTTAATCTTTCAGGAGAAGGAAGGTATTCGTCGGTAACCAAAGAATACACTTTCCAACAATCTTCTTTTTCTTTTTCAAGTGGTACATCTAAAATAACTCGAATGGCAAATAGATCATACACTTCTTCAAAACTTACGCCTTTCTTTTTTATTTTATTCCAAATAGAATGAATGCTTTTGGGTCTGCCTTGAATTTCAAATTCAAATTCGGCATGTGTTAATTTTTCTTTTAATGGGCGAATGAATTCATTGATGTATTTGGTTCTTTCTCTTTTGGTTTCCGCTAATTTCTTTGCAATTTCTTTGTAGGTATCAGGCTCCATGTATTTCATGGACAGATCTTCCAATTCTGTTTTTAAATTGTATAAGCCCATTCGATGCGCCAAGGGAGCGTATACCCAAATGGTTTCCGAAGCAATTTTTAATTGTTTCTCTTGTTTCATAGCATCCAAAGTGCGCATGTTATGCAATCGGTCGGCCAATTTAATTAAGATCACCCTTGGATCATCCGTCAGGGTGAGTAATATCTTTTTAAAATTTTCTGCTTGTTGGCTACTATTGGCATCCATGATGGTAGAAATCTTGGTCAAACCATCTACAATCTTCGCAATTTCATTACCAAATTCATTGCTGATATCGTCTAAGGCAATATCAGTATCTTCTACTGTATCATGCAACAAGGCACAAATGGTACTTCTTACCCCTAAGCCAATTTCATCCACACAAATCATGGCTACTGCGATGGGATGTAGAATATAAGGTTCGCCACTTTTTCTACGCATGGTTTTGTGCGCATTAGCGGCCATTTCAAAAGCAGTCCTTAGTAATTCTCGGTCTCCTTTTTTTAGTTTGGGTCTAAGGGTTCTAAGCAATGCACGATAGTGTCGAACAATTTCTTTTTTTTCTTGTTCGTCATCTAAGTTGTATTGTGGAACAACACCTAAATTATTGTCTAAGTCTATCAAGTCCATCTTGGTACGAAATTACGTAAAAGGGCTAGGATTTTTACAAAGAACAAACAGATAGTGTAACTTTGAACCCGTATGTCGTCGACGCCACCAAAAAAAATATTCAAAGGTTCCATTTTAAGAAGAGTTTTCTCTTTTGTCAGACCCTATCGATTCATCTTTTGGGCCAATGTATTTTTGTCCGTTGTACTTGCATTTTCTACCCCTATACGACCTTATTTAATACAAGCTACGGTCAATGCGGCCATTGGGAAGGCAGTGAATTTGCCTCATTGGGTGCACTTCGTATTGCCCAGCAATGCATTTGATTCTGCCATTCAACTAATTTTATCCATTACGCTGTTTCAGGTGGTATTTATTATGTTTGAAACCCTGGTGCGCTTTTTTTTCACTTTTGGCATGGCCTGGCTAGGGCAACAGGTGATTAGAGATTTAAGAAATAAAGTTTACCATAAAATCATGCATTGGGAAATGAGGCAGTTTGACAAGACACCCATTGGTACTTTAACCACTAGAACCGTCAATGATATCGAAAGCATCAATGATATTTTTTCAGATGGATTGATCCCCATCCTTGCCGATTTGTTGACAATCATCGTGACCCTATCCACCATGTTTGTGATTGATTGGAAACTCACTTTAATTTGTTTGATTCCTTTTCCAATTATGTTAGTAGCTACTTATTTTTTCAAAGAAAGCGTCAATAAAAGTTTTATTCAAGTTCGAAATGCAGTGGCTGCATTGAATGCTTTTGTTCAAGAACATATTTCAGGCATGCAAGTGGTACAGGCTTTTGCAGCAGAAGAAAAGGAAATGCAAAAATTTTCAAAAATCAATGAATCACATAAGGCGGCCAATATTAAAGCCATTTTTGCTTATTCGGTTTTCTTTCCTGTAGTAGAAGTAGTTTTGGCACTAAGCATGGGTTTAATTGTATGGTGGGTGGCGGACAGGTCTTTGGACGCCGGACTCTTAGTGGCGTTTATTTTATTTTTGAATCAAATTTTCAGACCACTTCGAATGATTGCCGATAAATTCAATGTCCTACAAATGGGTATGGTAGCGGCGGAGCGCGTCTTTAAAGTATTAGACAACGAAGATGTTACATTGAACGAGGGTGCTTATGCGCCGCATCAGATCAAAGGAAAAATTGAATTCAAAGAAGTTAGTTTTGCTTACAACGAGCCCAATTGGGTCTTGAATAATTTAAGCTTTCAAGTGGAAGCAGGTACGACGGTGGCCTTGGTTGGATCAACAGGCAGTGGCAAGACTTCTATCATCAGTATTTTAAATAGATTGTATCCTTATCAATCAGGAAATATTTTATTGGATGATCAACCCATCGAAACTTATTCCTTGGATCGACTAAGGGCTTCTGTTGGTGTGGTTTTACAAGATGTATTTTTATTTTCAGGATCGATTGTAGACAATATTACCCTGCGCAATAAAGACATCAGCATTGGGCAAGTGCAAGCAGCAGCAAAAATGATTGGCATGCATGATTTTATCATGCAATTGCCTGGCGGCTATGATTACCAAGTCATGGAAAGAGGCGCTACTTTAAGTTTAGGTCAAAGACAATTGTTAAGTTTTATTCGCGCTTTATTGTACAATCCATCCATCTTAATTTTAGATGAAGCCACTTCTTCCATAGATACCGAAAGCGAACAGTTGATTGAACGCGCCATCGATACCTTAATTAAAGGACGTACTTCAATAGTAATTGCCCACCGATTATCTACCATCCGCAAAGCCAATAAAATTATAGTTTTAGACAAGGGGCAAATCAAGGAAATGGGCACCCATTTGGAGCTTCTAGAACAAGGCGGACTTTATGCTACCTTGAACGAAATGCAATTTGAGCAAAAGAAATCTTGATATTTCCTTTAATTGATTGATTATGAAATAGTTATAACTTTTTTGATTTTGAATATTTCGACTCAATTTCTCTTGAAATTTATGCAGATTCAAAGGCTTTCTTCTTATCTTTGCAGCAAATTTTCAAATAAGTATGGTCCTTAATCGCATTAAACCTTTATTGGCAGTAAGTTTCAGCCTCATTTTATTGTTCAATACAGTGGTTTCTTTTGCTGCTGAAAAAACAGAAGCTAAAGAAGAAGGTAGTTTTAATGTTACCCAAACTATTTTGGAGCACATTAAGGATGATCATAGCTGGCATTTATGGGGACATACCACCATTGCTTTACCTGTCATTTTATATACACCAGCAGGCTTTGAAATATTTTCTTCCGCTAAATTGGTCGACGAGCATCATGAGCCAATCGTTTACAAAGGAAACTTTGATTACAAATTAGTCGAAGGAAAGGCTAAAATTGTGAATGCTGCAGGTGAAGTAGATGCTGCTGCTAGTAAAAAATTATGGGACTTTTCTATTACTAAAAACGTAGCTAGTTTATTTATATCAGTTATTATTTTATTGTTGGTTATATTAACTGCAGCAGGCGCTTATAAGAAAACAGGGATTACCTCTGCGCCTAAAGGTTTACAATCTTTTATGGAGCCCATTGTTTTATTTGTAAGAGATGAAATTGCCTTGCCTAATATTGGAGCGAAGCGTTATGCTAAGTATATGCCTTTTTTATTGACCATTTTCTTTTTAATATTAACGAATAATTTTTTAGGATTGATTCCTTTATTTCCAGGTGGCGCCAATGTAAGTGGTAATATCGCTTTCACGATGACATTAGCAGTTTGTGTTTTTATTGTAGTGAATTTAAGTTCTAATAAAAACTATTGGGAGCATATTTTTTGGATGCCAGGTATGCATTGGTCTATGAAATTATTTTTAGCACCTATTGAATTAATTGG
>CAINEG010000238.1 GCA_903847655.1 uncultured Bacteroidota bacterium | reverse complement strand
TTACAATTTCATACATTTAAACAATATAAAAAATCTGTGTCAAAATTTGCAAGTTTTGTTGATCGTAATCAAAAGTTTTCAATCAATTCCCAACCATTACCAGTTTTAAAAGAGGGTGAAATTTTAGTAAAAAATCTGTGTACAAGCCTCTGTCGAAGTGATATTCATACATATCAAGGTAAAAGGATTGAAAAATCGCCCACTATTTTGGGACATGAGATAGTTGGACTTATTGAAGAATTAGGGCCACAAGCGCCATTGAGAGATGTAAGAGGGAATGAATTAAAAATTGGAGATAAGGTTACCTGGGCCATTTTTGCAAGTTCCCCAGAGGATCCGCTTTCAAAAGACGGGATTCCTCAAAAAGCAAAGGATTTATTTAAATACGGGCATGAGCAAATTACGGAACATAATCACTTTCATGGAGGTTTAAGTGAGTATACTATTTTGAGAAAAAACACACCGTTGTCGATTCTTAACAATGAATTACCCAATGAAATCGCCTCTCTTATTAATTGTAGTGTTGCTACTGTGGCAGGTGCAATACGATTGGCTGGCGAATTAAATGGAAAATCAGTTTTAGTAAATGGTGCAGGTATGCTAGGGATCATTGCTTGTGCAATGGCTTCTAAAATGGGCGCTGCAAAAATAATAGCAATTGACCAAAACAAGGAAAGGCTTGAAATTTCAAAAAAATTTGGCGCAACAGAAATACACCTGCCCAATGAGTTTTTGCAAGACAAAGTTGATATTGTTTTTGAATTTAGCGGTGCCTTAGATGCAATGGAAAATTCAATTCAGCTTTTGAATATTGGGGGTACTGCAATATGGATTGGCGCTGTTTTTGCACAACCTGCGGTTCAAATCAATGCGGAATATATCATTCGAAACTTAATCACCATTAAAGGGCTGCATAATTATAATAATGAAGATTTTATCAATGCGGTCGATTTTATGGAAATGAATCATAAAAATTTCGAATTTGAACAACTGATAAAAACAGGCTTTGTATTAGCGGAGGTGGAAGCTGCTTTTGAATATGCTGTAAACCATAACCCATTCCGAGTATCCATAGATTTAACCTAGATGCAATTGTTAAAAAAAAATAGTGAATTATCGTTAATAATAAAAGCAGCTTCTGCGGTTTTTATTACCTATTTAAGTATGTATGCTTTTAGGAAACCATTTACTGCAGCACAGTATAATAATATCAGGTTATGGGGGTTGGATTATAAAATTTTATTAATCATTACCCAATTAATAGGCTATACCATTTCTAAATATTTTGGCATAAAAATTATTTCTGAATTATCGGCCAACAAAAGAACCATTACCTTAATCACTTTAATGGCTGTTTCATGGGTTTCATTATTATTTTTTGGCATTGTACCCGCGCCCTATAATTTGCCATTTATATTTTTGAATGGCTTGCCCTTAGGCATGATTTGGGGGGTTGTATTTAGTTATATTGAAGGCCGAAGACACACGGAGTTACTTGGGGTTGCCATGGCTTCAAGTTTTATCATTTCATCGGGTATTGTAAAAGGGGTAGGTAGCTACTTGTTACTGAATTTACAAGTACCTGAAATGTGGATGCCTTTTTTTACTGGTTTAATTTTTTTACCTGTTTTATTTCTAGGGGTGTATTTGCTACATACATTGAGCGCACCAAATGAGGAAGATATTAATGCAAGAACCGAAAGAAAGCCAATGGATGTTCATGAAAGAAAGACCTTTTTTAAACAATTTGCTCCAGGTATTATTTTTTCTGTACTTATTTATGTTTGCTTAACTGTATTTAGAGACTTAAGAGATAATTTTGCTGTGGAATTTTGGAATAGTATTGGGATGAAGAATATCCCAACGATGTTGGTTATTTCAGAAGTGCCAATAGCCATTTTGGTCATCATTATTATCGGCTCCATGATTTTTATCAAGAATAATAAAAATGCATTTTTTATCAATTTCTTAATTGTATTTGTTGGCGGATTAT
>CAINEG010000237.1 GCA_903847655.1 uncultured Bacteroidota bacterium | reverse complement strand
GGAAATATTTTTTTAGATGACCAGCCCATTGAAAATTACACTTTGGATTTCTTAAGGGCTTCCGTAGGTGTGGTATTGCAAGATGTGTTTTTATTCTCGGGGTCCATTTATGATAATATCACGCTTCGCAACAATAATATAACAATGGACCATGTGCATGCAGCTGCAAAAATGATTGATATGCATGAATTTATTTTAAGTTTGCCAGGGGGGTATGATTACCAAGTAATGGAGCGTGGCGCTACCTTGAGTATGGGGCAACGACAATTATTAAGTTTTATACGTGCGCTATTGTACAATCCTGCCATATTGATATTAGATGAAGCCACTTCCTCCATTGATACGGAAAGTGAACGATTAATTGAAAAGGCCATTGATACTTTGATTAAAGGACGAACCTCCATCGTCATAGCACACAGATTGTCTACCATTCGAAAAGCTACCAAAATCATCGTTTTAGAAAAAGGGAAAATACAAGAAATGGGGTCGCATGACGACCTACTTCAATTGGGGGGCTTTTACGCTAAACTTAATGAAATGCAATTCAAGGATAAAAAATCCAACTTTTAAATTAAATGCTTGATTTACAGTCGTTTGCGTTCCATATTTTTTTACGATTTTAAGGACAATTTCTATTCAATTTTTCTGCAATTTCAAGGGGAATATTCCTATCTTTGCACCAAATTTTGAGATCTGTATGGCCCTTAGACCTATTAAATCAATACTGGCATTGTGTTTTAGCCTTTTTATTTTGTTGCAACCAACAAATATTTTAGCAAGTGAACCAGCGGCAGCCGCTGCGGAGCATGTTAAAAAAGAAGAAGGCAGCTTTAATGTTACTGAAACAATTTTAGAACATATTAAGGATGATCATAGTTGGCATTTATGGGGGCATACTTCCATTTCATTACCTGTAATTTTATATACCCCACAAGGTTTTGACGTTTTTTCTTCAGAAAAACTAGTGGACGAACATCATGAGCCAGTGGTGTACAAAGGAAAGTTTGATTACAAGTTAGTCGAAGGCAAAACTAAAATCGTCAATGCAGCGGGTGAAGTAGATGTACTAGCTAGTAAAAAATTATGGGACTTCTCTATTACCAAAAATGTCGCCAGTTTATTTATATCTGTTATCATTTTATTGTTGGTTATTTTAACGGCAGCCGGTGCTTACAAAAAAACAGGCGTTACTTCAGCACCAAAAGGGTTGCAATCTTTTATGGAGCCGATTGTTTTATTTGTAAGAGATGAAATAGCCCTTCCTAATATTGGTGCAAAACGTTATGCTAAATACATGCCGTTTTTATTGACCATTTTCTTTTTGATTTTAACCAATAACTTTTTAGGTTTAATTCCTTTATTTCCAGGTGGCGCTAATGTGAGTGGTAATATTGCTTTCACGATGACTTTGGCGGTATGTGTTTTCATTGTCGTGAATTTAAGTTCTAACAAAAACTATTGGGAGCATATTTTTTGGATGCCAGGAATGCATTGGTCAATGAAATTGTT
>CAINEG010000236.1 GCA_903847655.1 uncultured Bacteroidota bacterium | reverse complement strand
GATCTGGTAATTTTGGTTGGCCATATTTTGTGGGTGACAACAAAGCCTATTCAAAATATAATTTTGCCACCAATAAAACTGAATTTTTGTATGATGCTACTAAGCCTGTCAATACTTCACCCAACAATACGGGTTTAACCGAATTGCCACCAGCACAGAAAGCAATGATTTGGTATCCTTATGCCGATTCAAAAGAATTCCCATTAGTAGGCAATGGCGGAAGAAATGCTATGGCAGGCCCTGTATATCACGCAGAAGATTTTAAAAATGCAACAAGGGCTTTTTCAAAATATTATGATGGTAAATTTTTCTCTTACGATTGGATGCGTGGATGGATTATGGTCAATACTTTGGATAAAGAGGGCAATTTAATAAGTATGAGTAAGTTTATGCCTAGCTATCGTTTTAGTAATCCAATGGATATGGAATTTGACAAGAATGGTGATTTGTATATGTTGGAATATGGTACAGGCTGGTTTTCTCAAAATGATGACGCAAGGTTGATCAGAATCGAATACAATGGGGGCAACAGAAATCCTTTGGTAAAAATCAATGCAGATCAATTAGCTGGAGGCTTGCCTTTTTCTTCTAATATCATAACACAAGGCACCATTGATCCTGATGGAGATAGCGTACAATACAATTGGACAATAAGTTCAAAAGAAGGGTATAAAAAAGTATACCATACCAAGGATGTACATTTAAACTTCACAAAAGCGGGCGTATATAAAGTGAGTTTAAAAGTAAGCGATGGTAAAGGAGGGAGTTCTTCTCAAGCTTTAGAATTGATTGCAGGCAATGAGTCTCCTGTTTTGAAATTCAATTTAGATGGCAAGAATAAATCTTTCTATTTTAATGGGAATACCTACAATTATTCAGTGGATGTTAATGACAGAGAAGATGGTTCAACAACAACTGGCAGCATAAAATCAAATCAAGTGGCAGTGAACATTGACTATTTAGCAGAAGGTTATGATAAAGTAGAAATTGCACAAGGTCATCGCTCTGCAGAAGAATCGGTTAGTAACGAAAAGGGATTAAAATTAATTCAATTGAGCGATTGTAAATCATGCCATAGTATTAATAAGAAATCTGTGGGGCCTTCTTTGAATGATATATCTGCTAGGTATTTGAATAAGGCAGGGGCCGATCAAAAATTAGTGAAGAAGGTCATTTCTGGTGGCGGGGGCAATTGGGGAGAAGTGCCTATGGCGGCGCATCCACAATTAACAGCAGCAGATGCTGCAGAAATGGTTAAATATATTTTGAGCTTAGCAGCGCCAAAATCAAAAGCAAACAATTTGCCTTCCAAGGGTACCTATACCTTAAAATTGCCAGCCAATGACAAAGGGGCCGGTGTGTTTATCTTTAAAGCATCTTATAAAGACAGAGGCTTTAAAAATTTACCGTCTATTTCGGCGGAAGAAACCTTTACTTTAAAAAATCCAAAAATTAATTCAGCTAGTTTTGAAGTTTTTGATAATGCGAATAAAATGTCTTACGGTGGAATGAAATTTGTGATCCCAGGCAATACGGGTGCTTATATCGCCTTAAAAGACATTGATTTAACAGGCATCGCTCAAGTACTTGCCATCGCCATGGCACCTAAGGCGCAGTTAAATGCTGCTGGGGGATACATTGAATTGCATATAGATAAACCGGATGGGCCATTAGTAGGCAAGTCTGAATTTATAGGAGACAAAGGAGGTTCTATTATGAGTTTTGGTTCACCTTTCTTAATAGATGTGAAGCCTACCCAAGGGCTGCACGATTTCTACATGGTATTTAAGAATGATGAAATGAAAAAACCTGCTTCTTTGATGATTTTAACTGATGTAACATTTAAAGGAAGTAAATAGGTCTTGAAAAGTTAAAATATAAAGAATGAAAAAAATAATTTTTGCATCCGTTCTGATGATTTCTTTTACTTTTTTATCAGCACAAGAAGTATATTCTATTGAAATCATTAGCAATTTTGGGAAAAAAATTAATGCGGAAGGGTCATCAATTACATTCAATGATAGTGCTGTAATTTTTGTGACCTCTTTAGGAGGCAAGACCAATACACACAATTTGAAAATTGTATCTAAGGACCTAGCTAAGAGCCCACCCACTTATAATTGCACTGGGAAGATTGGTGAAAATTACACACATCAATTTAAAATTTTTGCTAAAAAGCATTTAGTTGTTTGGAATTCAATAAAGGAAAACAAAACTTTGGTTGAACGTTTTTTATTTATTAAACAAGATGAATCAAATTAATTATTTTAATCAATAAAGTTATTACAAACTATTGTAAGTTTTTATTTTAATGAACATTTATAATATATTTAAATAT
>CAINEG010000235.1 GCA_903847655.1 uncultured Bacteroidota bacterium | reverse complement strand
CCAGGAATAAAACCATTGTTACGTTTTAAATCTTCAGAAATTTGCTTAGGATTAAATATCAAAGCAGTATAAAGGAAAGTGAACCCGATTACCATTACAGAGTATATTAACATATACCAAACATTACTATGGTCGTTGAATATTCTTATAATTCCTTGTGCGGAATCTAAATTTGTAAATGAAACTAAAGTAGGTAAGAACATAATTGCTTGTGCAAAAATGATTGGCATAACACCAGCACTATTCACTTTCACAGGTAAAAATTGTCTTGCGCCTCCTACTTGAGATCCGCCAATAATTTGTTTGGCATAGGTTACAGGGATTTTTCTAACCCCTTGTACCAAGATGATTAAACCCATGATGATAGTTACTAAAATTGCAATTTCAATTAAGAAAATTAACAATCCGCCACCGCCTTTTTGGCTTTTAGAACCAAATTCCATAATCAATGATTGTGGTAATCTTCCTAAGATACCCACCATGATGATGATTGAAGTTCCATTACCCAAACCTTTATCTTGAATTTTTTCACCCAACCACATTACAAATAAAGTACCTGCAGTTAATGTAATAACAGTAGAGAACCAGAAGAATGGTTTGTATGCAGGAATCAACGCATCTGCATATCCTGGACTATTTAAATAAGCAACATACGCACCTGCTTGAAAAGTAGTTACGATTACTGTTAAATAACGTGTCCATTGATTTATTTTATTACGACCACTTTCTCCTTCCTTTTGTACCTTTTGTAATTGCGGAACTAAGATGGTCATTAATTGCATGAAGATAGAAGCAGAAATGTAAGGCATGATACCTAAAGCCAAAACAGATGCTTGTGAAAATGCACCGCCAGCAAACATATCAAAAATGCCCAATAAGCCATTGTTGCCTCCTGCTTTTTGTGCAGCTTCGATTGCTAAAGGATTAATCCCTGGCAAAGTAATTTGCGCACCAATACGATAAGTTAATACAAGTGCAAGCGTAACTAAAATTTTACTTTTAAGTTCGTCAATTGCCCAGATATTTTTAAAGGTGCCTAGTAATTTTTTCATCTTTGTTTAATTATTTCCCTAAAGGAATTTTAAAATCATAAGTTGCTTTTAAACGCTACTCACAATATACAATAAAAACATTAAATTATTTCAATAGTACCACCTGCAGCAACAATTGCATCCTGTGCTTTCTTGCTTGCAGCGTTAACCCTGAAATTGATTTTTGTTTTTAATTCCCCATTAGCCAAGACTTTTACTAAATCAGTACGGCTAATTAAACTATTCATGTATAAATTTTCTGGAGTGATTTCTGTGAAACCGTATTTCTCAATCAATTGATCCAATTGACCTAAATTAAATACTTTATAATCAATACGATTGATATTTTTAAATCCACGCTTTGGAACACGGCGTTGGATAGGCATTTGACCACCTTCGTGCGCCATTTTGCTTTTGTAACCAGCACGGCTTTGACCACCTTTGTTACCTTTTGTTGATGTACCACCTTTACCAGATGCTTCACCACGACCAATTCTAATTGCTTTGTGAACTGAACCTTCCGCAGGTTTTAAATTGTGTAATTTCATTTTTTTGATTTTGTACTTTCGGGGGATCACCCCTCGCATTTAAATAATTAAGAAAAGCTGATTAAGCGATTTCTTCCACTTTTATTAAGTGTTGTACTTTATTTACCATACCCAAAATTTGAGGAGTCGCCTCCACTTCTTTAGAAGCATGCATTTTT
>CAINEG010000234.1 GCA_903847655.1 uncultured Bacteroidota bacterium | reverse complement strand
CATGTGATGGATATTTATAGGGTATCCAATCGTTTATTTATGATTATGGAAGCAGGAGATGATTTTAGCTTTGAGAAAAAAGCGGCAATGGATGCATCCAATGATATTGTGGTTCAATGGGAAAAATTATTATGGGATTATCAACAAGCATTACCCAATGCAAATCCTGGAGAAAAGTGGGTATTGATGAATAAAATATTTTCATTGTAATTATTTATCCAATCAAGTAACTATTTTATGAAAACATTAATCAACTGGCTTTTATTTATAGGTGTAGTTACCGTTAATGCATTGGCAAATATTTTGCCTATTAATGGATATAATACAGGTCAAATTTCCGCCTTTTATCCGAACTATTTTGTGCCTGCCGGTTTTACATTTTCAATTTGGGGGCTGATTTATTTATTTTTATTATGCTATTCAATTACGCATACTTATTTTTCTATTAAACAAAAAGAGTTCCCAGTTATAAAAAAATATTTGGATCAAATTACGCCATGGTATTGGGCGTCGGCAGTTTTAAATATATCTTGGATTCTTGCTTGGCATTATTTACAAATATTTACAAGTGTCGTTGTAATGATTGCCTTTTTGATGGTATTAATTCAAATATTTATTTACACGAGAAGCCTTTCAAATGATATTAAGTTAATTCATCGCATTTTTATTATTGCCCCTTTCACTATTTATATTGGTTGGATCAGTGTAGCCATTATTGCTAATCTTGCTGCTTTATTCGTTTATTTACAATGGAACGGATGGGGGATAGCGCCTGAAAATTGGGCTGTAATCATGATTGGCATTGCCATCGTGCTTGCTTTTTGTTTTTCATTCTTTTACGACTCTATCGCCGCGCCTTTAGTTATCGCCTGGGCACTATGGGGCATTATGAATGGGCAGGGAGGAAGAATTGAACTCATTCATATACTATGTTTAATAGGGATGTGCGTTATCCTCATCCTATCACTCCGACTACTTATTGTAAAATATATTTTAGTGCGGTAGCTTTTCTTGAAAAAATCCATAGGTCCAAGTACCTAGTAATGCACTTGCGAAAATTACAAAGCCACTCATTAATCCAGCGCCTATCTGCGCAAAGATAGGTCCAGGACAAGCGCCAGTCATCGCCCAACCTAAGCCAAATAATAAGCTACCATAAATTTGCCCTTTGGTAAATGGTTTTGGAACAATGATAATTTTTTCGCCTTTTATTGTTTTGATATTAAACCTTTTAATTATTGCAACAGAAATAATGCCAACAGCAACTGCAGTGCCAATTACGCCGTACATGTGAAAGCTTTGAAATTTAAACATTTCTTGTATTCTAAACCAGGATATGATTTCTGCTTTAACAAAAACAATTCCAAATAGCATTCCAATGAAAGTATATTTCAGTAAAGAAAAACCAGCTTCTTTTTTTTCTGAATGATTAATACAAGCCGAGGTTTCGTCCAATTCGTTATCATTTACTGGTTGGGTATGATTAGACATGGGCATTAATTATATTGTAAAATAAAAGGAAGGATAAAGTTGGTCATGATAAATCCACCCAACATAAAGCAGATAGTAGCCACTAACGATGGCCATTGTAAATTACTTAAGCCCATGATTGCGTGACCTGAT
>CAINEG010000233.1 GCA_903847655.1 uncultured Bacteroidota bacterium | reverse complement strand
CTATTCTGAATCGCATGAAGATGAAAGAAGAATTATTGCCGATGGGATGGAAGTAAAAAGAACAGCAGCCATTCCTATGTCTGCCATGTGGACACCGAATCCATTCATCAATGGCAACGATCAACACAAGTATACCGCAGACATTCGTGAGTCTGCTTCTGTGGCACATATCTACGGGCAAAATATTGTAGCGGCAGAATCATTCACTGCACTGGGATTGCCTGCAGCGGCTTGGTCTTATGCGCCAGAAAATTTAAAATCCACGGCCGATTTAGAATTGGCCAATGGATTGAATCGTTTTGTGATTCATTGTTCAACGCATCAACCTTTAGATGATAAAATTCCTGGTTTGGGCTTGGGCCCCTTTGGTCAATGGTTCAATAGACATGAAACCTGGGCCAACCATGCCGATGTATGGATTAATTATTTGGCTAGATCATCCTATTTATTACAGCAAGGAAAATTTGTGGCAGATGTAGCAGTATTTTATGGAGAGGACAATAACATTACTTCTTTGTATCGTTTTCGTTCACCCTCCATTCCAACAGGCTACAACTATGATTTTGTAAACTCGGATATTTTATTGCATGAGTTGACTTACGTGAACGGCTATTTTACGACCAAAACAGGCATGAAGTACAAGGTGCTCTTCTTAGATTCCAATGCCAAGCAAATGTCTATAGATGTTTTAAAGAAAATAAAATCATTCGTAGATGCAGGGGCCATCGTTACTGGAATTAAACCAGAAAGGCCAACAGGCTTAAAAGACAACAATGCTTTATTTTATCAATTAGTAAATAAAATATGGTCGCCTGCACATCAAAATATTAGCACCGGCAAAGCGGTACAGGAAGTGTTAACGCAGGCGGGTGTTAGCAGTGATTTTTCTTTCAATGATCCGAATGCCAAAATAATGTATGTTCATCGTAAATTAAAAGACAAAGATATCTATTGGGTGAACAACAGAAAAAATGAAGCACAAAAATTAGAAATAGTATTTAGAGTTATCGGGAAAGAAGTGGAGCTATGGCATCCTGAAACCGGAAAAATTGAAAAAGCAAATTATGCCTTCGTAGGTAACAAAACTAAGGTGACGATAGATTTTACGCCTAATGATGCGGTCTTTGTTGTCTTTGGTAAAAAAACAACACAAACCACTTATACAAAGCCCATTGAATTGGAGAACAGGTTGATTAGATTAGCAGGAGGTTGGGAGGTGAATTTTCAAAAAGAAAGAGGGGCGCCTGAAAGCATTACGATGGATGAACTAAAATCGCTTACTGAAAATGAAAATACTGGCGTGAAGTATTTTTCTGGAACAGCTACCTATACGCAGTATTTTGATGTACCACAGCATTGGTTAAACAATTACAAAGGCTTTATCCTAGACTTAGGCATTGTAAAAGAAATGGCAGAAGTCATCATCAATGGACAATCTATTGGGGTGGCTTGGAAAACGCCTTATCAACTTGAAATAAGCAATGCATTAAGAGCAGGTAGTAATAAAATAGAAATTAAAGTGACTAATTTATGGGTGAACCGTCTAATTGGCGATGCACAATCTGAAGAAAAAAATAAAATCACTTATACCACCATGCCTTTTTATCAAGCCAATTCCACCTTGTTGCCATCGGGTTTGATTGGGCCTGTCATTTTAAATGCGGTAAAAAAATAAATTTATGAATGCATTATTAGGCGTTATTTTTCATTTTGTTGGCGGTTTTGCCTCGGGCAGTTTTTACATGCCCTATAAAAAAGTAAAAGGATGGAACTGGGAAAGTTTCTGGATCATAGGGGGTTTATTTTCTTGGTTAATTGTTCCGCCACTTGCTGCCTATTTAACCATCCCCGGTTTTGTAGAAATTATTAAAAGCACCGGTGGCGCGGTAATTGGAGTTACTTATTTCTTTGGTGTATTATGGGGTATTGGTGGTTTAACCTATGGTTTAGGGGTACGATATTTAGGGGTTTCATTGGGCAGCAGTATTATCTTGGGTTTATGTATGGTATTTGGTGCCATCATCCCTGCTATCTATTATGACTTTCATCCAGTAAATGGGAAAGATACTTTTAGTGGGATGTTACATTCAAGTTGGGGCATCACCGTATTGATTGGCTTATTAATTTGCATTGTTGGAATAATCGTAAGTGGTAAAGCAGGGGTATTAAAAGAACGAGAATTAACTAAAGAAGCAAACAGTGCTTCTACTACAGAATATAAATTTGCTTTAGGCATGTTGGTGTCTATAGTATCAGGGGTGCTAAGTGCTTGTTTTAATTTTGGCCTAGAAGCAGGCCAAGTAATGGGCACAGTGGCCAATGATGCATGGAAATTGGCCAATCCAGGACAAGGTGAATTCTTGTACCGCAACAATGTTATTTATGTAGTCTTGTTATGGGGAGGCTTAACCACTAATTTTATTTGGTGTATGATTTTAAATGCACGCAATAAAACTTTTGGAGATTATACCAATAAGCAAACTCCTTTATTAAAAAATTATATTTTTTCTGCATTAGCGGGCACTACTTGGTTTTTACAATTCTTTTTTTATGGCATGGGCGAAAGTAAATTAGGTAATGGGCCAAGTTCTTGGATTTTACATATGGCCTTTATTATTTTAGTGGCCAATATGTGGGGCTTGGTCTTGAAAGAGTGGAAGGGAGTGAGTAAAAAAACAAATACCACTATTATTGCTGGTATTGTCATTATAATTATTTCTGTATTGGTGGTGGGTTATGGCAATAACAATCATCATTAATATAAATTAAAACAATCGTTGGAATGGAAAAGAAATTTAAGCAGGTGAGTTATTTATGGGACGATAAAAAAGCGGAAGCGTTAAAGGGAGATGAAGTAGCCTTACTCGTCTACCGCTCCAATTTATTAGGAGCCGATTTGCGTTTAACCAATTATGGTGGTGGCAATACTTCTTGCAAGGCCATGGCCAAGGATCCTTTTACTGGCAATGAGGTAGAAGTAATGTGGGTGAAAGGAAGTGGCGGAGATTTAGGCACGATGCAAAAAAATGGATTGGCTGCTTTGTATGTAGATAGATTACGTAGTTTAAAAAATAGATACCGCGGTTTGGTACATGAAGATGAAATGGTAGAATTATTCAATCATTGTATTTATGATTTAGCATCTAAAGCTCCTTCTATTGATACTGCTTTACATGGATTTTTACCTTTCAAACACATTGATCATTTACATCCAGATGCAGCTATCGCCATTGCTGCTGCAAAAGATGGAAAAAAAATTACGCAAGAATTATTTGAAGGAAAAATAGGTTGGGTAGGTTGGCAGAAGCCTGGCTTTGACCTTGGTCTACAATTAAAACAATGCTTAGATGAAAATCCCGGAATTAGAGGT
>CAINEG010000232.1 GCA_903847655.1 uncultured Bacteroidota bacterium | reverse complement strand
TGGAGACTCTATTGGAAGGCCTACTACCATTAACTTTCCGTTGGTAGCTAATAAATTTAAATAAGTGGTAAAATCGTGATTGGCAGAAATAGCATCTAAGATCACATCAAAATAACTATTGTATTTTTTCATTGCATCTGCATCAGTGCTAATTAAAAAATGAGTAGCGCCTAATTTTTTCGCATCGGCTTCTTTAGAAGGAGAAGTGCTAATTACAGTTACTTCTGCGCCAAAAGAAACGGCGAACTTTACACCCATATGACCTAATCCACCTAATCCTACAACGGCTACCTTCGTTCCTTTTTTTACACCAGCAAATACTAAGGGAGAATAAGTGGTAATGCCTGCGCATAATAAAGGAGCCACTGCTGCTAAATCTAATTTAGGTGAAATATGAAATGTATAACGCTCGTTCACTACTATTTGAGTGGAATAGCCACCCATGGTAATCCCTTTACCATTTCTTTCTTTAGCATTATAAGTACCTGTCATGCCTTCGGCACAATATTGTTCTAAACTCTCTTGACAATTTTTACAAGTTCTGCAACTATCCACCATTACACCCACACCTGCTAAATCACCAATTTTGAATTTGCTAACACCGCTTCCAACGGCAGTAACCTTACCAACAATTTCATGACCTGGCACCATTGGATAAACAGAGCCACCCCATTCGTCTTTAGCTTGATGCAGGTCGCTATGACAAACACCACAATAAAGAATTTCTACTTGAACATCGTTTTCTCCTAAGGTTCTTCTATCAAAGGAATAAGCTTCTAAAGGAGTAGTGGCACTTAATGCTGCGTATGATTTGGTATTGGGCATGGTTTTTTATTTTGAGTGCTAAAGTTAAGTAGGTATTTAATCAGAACCTTAGTATTTATTAATTTTTATCAAAAATCTTGTATTAAATTTAGGCAATTGTATACTTCAATCAACAACCTATGATTCAGCCAGCCACACTGCAGTTTTTACAAGCACTTAAAAAGAATAATAATAGAGTATGGTTTGAGAAAAATAGGCCTAAGTATGAAAATGCAAAACAGGATTATTTCCAGTTTGTGTCGGCTGTGCTTGATGGGATGAAATTGAAAGACAAAACCTTAGTCAATTTAGAACCTAAGCAATGTGTTTTTAGAATTAATAGAGATGTTCGATTTAGTAAAAACAAGGATCCCTATAAAACTAATTTTGGTGCAAGTTTTAGCAAGGGTGGAAAAAAAATTGATTGCGCTGGTTATTATTTTCATTTAGAACCAGGTGCCTGCTTTATTGGAGGTGGTTTTTGGATGCCTATGGCGCCTGAACTAAAAAAATTAAGACAAGAAATTGATTATTGCTTTGATGAATTTAAAGGTATTGTCCATGAGAAAAAGTTTAAAACTCATTATGGAGGCTTAACCGAAACAGAAAAATTAGTGCGACCCCCTAAAGGCTATGAGTTAGACAATCCTGCCATTGAGTTTTTGAAATTAAAAAACTTTGTAGCTACAATGGAAATTACCAATGAGGAAGCAATCAACAAAAACTTAGTCAAAAAAGTAGTTACTTGTTTTGATGCCTTATCCCCACTCATTCACTTTATCAATAAAGCAATTGAAGTTTAAGGAATTAAAAATGGATTGCCCCATTTTCTATCTACATAAACATTGGTGCCTGCAAGTGTATTCATAAATGCAACAATAGCATCTGTTTCAGTGGGAGTTAAATTAAGTCTCTGACCTGTATTAGCTATTCTTAATCTTGCATCTAGGTTATTATTTCTATTGTTTAAAGGAATGTTATTGTAATGGCCTAAAACCCCACGCAAACTATTAAAAGCTGCATTGTGCATCATTGGGCTATTGATACTACCATCTTTTTTTGTTAAATCTCTTAAAGAAGGGGCTCTTGTATCATTCACCTCGATGGTGGTGCTACCAAAAAGTCCTATAATGCCATTGTTTCTTGAGTTGGGATCAATATCAAATTCTGGGGCATTATGACAACCATTACATCCTGCACCTCCAGTGACCCTTAAGCCTGCAGCATTAAATACTGGCGGTGTCATATACAAGTTTTTACCTGTATTTTCAACAGCGGTGAAATTTGGAAAGGCATCATTCTCATTTCTAACCAAGGTTCTTCCTGCATCGTATTTTGAATCAAAAGACTGTATACTTCTTACAAATTGAGCCAATGATTCCTGCATTCTTGCTTCTGTTACTGTGGTATCGCCATAAACAAATCTGAATAATTCTTTGTAGTAATTAATTTTTGAAAGTTTAGCCAACAAACTGATCATATTGCCTCTCCCACTTAAACCACTAAAACCCATTTCCAAATGATCCTGAATAGGCATGGTAGTTTGCAGCTCCAATGTTAAGGCTCTTTCATTCCAAAAGAATTTTGTTTCTCTTGCAAATCTTGAATTGATTAAGCGCATAGAATGCCTTACAGTTTTGCCACCTTCCACTCCATCACTAACAGGGGCGATATCACTAAAAGCAAGATTTTGTTTGTGACAACTTCCACAAGAAATGGTATTGTTGGTGCTTAGATTTTTATCATAAAAAAGCACCCTGCCTAAGGTTGCTTTTGAATTGGTGATTGGATTATTTCTTGAATTGTCTTTTAAAATATAAGCAGGTTTAGCTTGATTGGCATAATTCAATAAATTTCTAGGATCAATATTATTACCAAAGCTTAATTTAATGGCGGCATAGGGATCTACCACAACTGCCAATGTAGCTAATTTATCTGCTGCTACTATTGCAGTATCTGATGTTGTAAGGTTGCTACTTACTAATGTTGTACTGATGTCTTTTTTTGAGCAACTTGCTAATAGACCAATCATAAGAATTGACAAATAAAAGGGTTGGCTTGTTTTTTTCATCTTACTTAGTTTTGTTTAACATTAATAATTAAAAGTTAACCAAGCTTTCATATTTGAAAAATAATTCAGCTTAATTTGTGCATAGGACAGCAAACCTTAAACTTGGTTTAATAGAAAATGTTTTCTTTAACTTATTTTTAAGAAATAGGGGGGAGCAGAAGGGTCCGAGTAGTTAATGACTAGTTTTTCTTGCCTTTTAAGCCCACTAACCATTCACCTAACTTATTTTAAAATATACTGTTCTGCTAATTGGGAAAAGCTATCAATTTCCGCTGCTTCCCAATTTTTATCTTTATTTAAATAAGACGCCATTATGCCTGCTACCATGGGGGCTATTGCGATGGCTATGCGCGCATCTAGAAAAAGCAATCTAATTCTTCTGGCTAAAATATCTTCTATGCACATAGCCATTTCATATTTCACGGCGTACACTATCTGCGCTTTTGTAAATGGATAGCTAGGATGAATTAATTCATTTAATGACTCATCTTTTTTCAAAATTTCTTGTATTCTATTTTCTTTTTCTAGCTCATCGCCAATTGGCGTATGCGCAGTTGCACATTTTTCTTTTTTTAATTTTCCAATAAAACCTGCATTGTCCACCACATCTGCTGCCATTTTTCGGTAAGTGGTCCATTTGCCTCCTGTAATGGTAATCAGCCCAGTGGGCGACACACTTAAATGATGTTCTCGCGATATCAATGCCGTACTTCCTTTTCTTTTTTGCTTGACTAGTGGCCTTAGGCCAACATAAACACTATTAATATCCGCCCTTGTGATAAGTGAAGTGCAATACCTATTCATGTGTGTGATGATAAATTCTATTTCCTCCTCCAATGGTTTTGGTTCAAATGAAACAATATCAATAGGGGTATCTGTAGTACCTAAAACTACTTTATTATGCCAAGGCACAGCAAATAAAACACGGCCATCATCTGTTTTAGGAATCATCATGGCGTCCATGCCAGGAAAAAATTTAGCATCTACCACCAAATGTATACCCTGGGAAGGACTGACTAAATCATGTTGTAAATGATCATCCATTTGCACAATGGCATTCGTAAAAACACCTGTAGCATTTACAACCACCTTTGTTTTAAGTGTATATTTTTTTTCCGATAGCACATCTATGCATTCTACTCCTGTAATTTTATCATTGGTTTTGATAAATCCAATCGCCTTACAATAATTAATTATAGTAGCTCCTTTATTCATAGCAGTAGCAGCTAGCTCAATGGCTAAATGACTATCGTCGAACTGACCATCAAAATATAAAATACCACCACTTAATTTTTCGGCATTGATCGTAGGGAGGTGTGCGACGGTTTCTTTTTTAGAAAGTATTTGTGTATCGCCTAGTGATAATTTTCCAGAAAGTAAATCGTAAAATTTTAAACCAATTCCATAAAACATTTTTTCCCACCAACTAAAAACAGGCAAAATAAATGTTTGTATGGAAGTTAAGTGCGGCGCATTCTTTAAAAGATACCCTCTTTCTCTTAGCGCTTCTCTGACTAGTTTAATATTGCCTTGTTCTAAGTACCTAACTCCTCCGTGTACTAGTTTGGTGGATCTACTAGAAGTGCCCTTCGCAAAATCATGACTTTCGATTAATAAGGTTTTGTATCCGCGTGTAGCCGCATCTAATGCCGAACCTAAGCCGGTAGCGCCTCCGCCAATAACAACAATGTCCCAAATAGTATCGGTGGCTAGGGCTTGTAATTGTTCGCTTCTGTTCATACTATTTTTTAAAAGAGTGATGTAAATTTACTTATATTTATTAGTATTAAAATGATCTTGTTCATAACCCCAAAATTGGTCTCATGAAACTTATTCTAAACTTTTTATTTTGTTGCTTTTTTGCCCTTCAACTGAATGCTCAAATTCCAGAAGGCAAAACAGTCATTAGCTCATTGTACATCTATACCCTTGAAACCGGTAAAACTGAATTAATACTTCATGAAAAAAGACATTTTGAAGCGCCCAATTGGTCTCATGACGGTAAATTCTTATTAATTAATGCATCGGGTATATTGGAAAAGGTGAGCATTAAGGGGGATAAATTAGGGGTACTTCCAACAGGCGATATTAAAAATGCGAATAACGATCATGGCTATACTTTTGATGGCAAGACT
>CAINEG010000231.1 GCA_903847655.1 uncultured Bacteroidota bacterium | reverse complement strand
AATTATATATATGTTAAAAAAATACCTTACTGAAAATCAATCCAGTAAGGTATCTAAAATTGCATTTTTGAAAGCTATTACCCTGCTATTCCCAAAGGAGAGAAGTATAAAAATACGGCTACTACTATAACAATGGCTATACTTGACAACCAAACATCTACCGAATTCCAGCTTGCTCTTGAAGCAGCTTTATCGGCACTAACGGTGGTGGCAAAAGTGAGACCATTCAATTGCTCTTCCGATGGCTTCTCTGTAAATAAGCTGACTATAATTAACAGAGCAATAGAGAATAAGAACAAGATGATACAGAAGTATAAGAAATTAATGGTGGCAAAACTATAGGCAAATCCAGTCAATGAACTTCTGTTCAACTCTAAAATAATTCTTATCATGCCTATTAAGAAACCTACCACAAGGGCAGTAAAGGCACCTTTTGAATTGATTCTCTTAGAGAATACCCCCAGTAAGAATACCGCAGCAATAGGTGGGGCTAAATAGGATTGAACACTTTGTAAATATTCATACAATACCCCAGATATTTTTGACATTAAAGGAATCCATATCATACCTAGAATGACCACTACCACTGTAGTAATACGACCCACTTTCACCAATTCTTTATTACCTGCCGCTGGCTTGATTTTTTGATAAATATCCATGGTAAATAAAGTAGCGCATGCGTTGTACACTGAAGCTAAAGAACTCATCAATGCCGCCAATAAACCTCCAGCCAATAAACCTCTCAAACCTGTTGGCAATAAATCACGTACCAAGGTGGGAAATGCTTGATTGGCATCGGTCAAATGTAATTTGCCTTGTTGTGATAAGGAAAAAGCAATTAAACCTGGAATCAAGAAAATGAAAAATGGAATTAATTTTAAATAAGCAGCAAATATAGTTCCACGACGTGCTTGTTTTTCGTCACGACCTGCCAAACATCTTTGTACAATATGCTGATCGGTACACCAATACCATATGCCCACAATGGGGGAGGCAAATAGTATCCCCGCCCATGGAAAGTTAGGATCACTTAATGGAGGGAACATGTTTAATTTTTCTTTTGGTATAGAAGCCATTAAACTATTCCATCCACCTACAGCATGTAAACCATAAAATAAAAGCACTGCAGAACCTGCCAATAAGACCATGGCTTGAATGGCTTCGGTATACATTACCGCATGCAAACCACCAAATACAGTATACACACCTGTTACAATGACTAATATGATGGCCGCGGTCCAAAAATCTACACTTGGGAAAAAGATAGTAATCACGGTAGCTGCTGCAAAAATAGTCACAGAGGCCTTGGTGATGATATAACTTAACAACTGAATAACGGACAAAAGAATACGAGACTTGGCATTGAATCTTCTTTCTAAAAATTCAGGCATGGTATAGACCATGCTTCTCATATAAAAAGGTACAAACACCCAACCAAGGGTAAGAATAATCCATGAGTGCAATTCATAATGCCCCATTACTACTCCAGAACTAGCGGCAGTACCGGCTAAACCTACGATATGTTCTGAACCAACATTGGAGGCTAAAATAGAGGCCCCGATCACAAACCATCCTAAATTTCGATTGGCTAAAAAATAATCGGATGGAGATTCCTTACTTTTTCGGATAGACCAAACTGATACGGCTGCAATAACAGCTAAATACAAAACAATAAACAACCAATCAATAGGTCCTAATAAATGTTCCATAAGCTAATTTGTTAAATTAAAATTTATGGAATATACAAACTTTTTCTAACTCCTACTTTTTCTTATACCTTATTTTTACCTTGGTCACTCCATCTCCTATCATCCCTAAGTCTTTGGCTGCGGTTTTAGTTAGGTCTATGATTCTACCTTTTACAAAGGGACCTCGATCATTGATCCTTACTACAATGGATTGATTATTTTTGAGGTTGGTCACTTCCACCTTGGTGCCAAAGGGAAGTGTTTTATGCGCACCGGTATTTTTACTATGTCTAAAAACTTCTCCATTAGCAGTCGTTCTTCCTTCATAATAGTCTGCATAAAAAGAAGCCATTCCTTTTTGGGTACTATAACCACAACCTGCTAATAGCACTATGGCAAATAAAGAAAAACAAATACGCTTAACCATAGTTAGATATTAAATTGAAGCAAGGGGTTGCTCAATCGCCAATTAATTATTCTTCGAATCCAAAATAACAGGCGTCTTGCCTCCCCCCATAATAATTACTTTAGCATTTGGAGAAGTGATTAATCCTTTCATAATTTGAATTTGCTCATATTGCAATTGCTTATCCCCTAAGCCAGAACTAATAATTTTTTGGTAATCAGCAATACCTTGCGCCTCCACCCTTTTACGCTCTGCCTCTTGTTTTTCTTTTTGTAATACAAACTGCATTTTTTGTGCATCTTGTTCCGCCTTGATTTTATCTTCAATTGAAGCTTTCACTGTTGCTGGTAAAACAATGTTACGCACCAATAATTGCTCTAATACCAAGCCACGAATTTTTAAATTTTCTTCGATGGTTTTAAAAATTCTACTTTGAAATTCATCTCTTTTTACAGAATACAAATCCACTGCAGTATAATAAACAGCATTATCTCTTATTTTTGTTCTGGTGATAGGACGAACAATGACATTCTTAAAATCATAGCCAATCTCTCTAACAATTTTAGGCGCTTCTGAAGATTGTACACGATATAAAACCGTTAAATCAATCACTACTTCTAAACCATCTGCTGTTAAAACACGAATGGCATCATCTCCTGCCATTTCACCTTCAGTATGCACTCCACTCATGGTATAGTTTTGAGTTCTTACATCAATGGTGTTCACATTCACCAAAGGATTGACAAAATTCAATCCACTGGTAATGACATCGTCTTGCACTTTTCCAAACATTGATTTTACCCCAATTTGTCCAGCATCAATTTGCTTGATACAAGAAGTAAGTACCCCTATGACCATCACTACGATACCGATACTTCTAATAGTTCCTTTAGGTATGGCCACCCCTAAATTGAGATTTTGTACAGCGCCTGCTGCAAAAAATATAATAAGGCCTAGAATAATGAATAACATAAAAAATTTATTTAAGTGAGTGTTTTCTACCCTATAAAAGTACAGCTAATTTGGCAGCTAAACATTGTCGCCTAGGCCTCATTTTAGGTCTGCCGCTGGTAAAAAGATTCCTAGAATTTGACTTATTTTGGATAAATTAGTAGTCTAATAACCACCAATATGAAAAAAACAAGTTTTGTACTAGGCTTAGGTCTATTATTTCTAGGCAATAGCCTTCATGCACAAACCAAACCAGAATGGAATGCGGTTTTTAACAAAATCAATACAGAGGTTTCCAAAAATTCAAACGCGTATAATTCGCTTAAAATTTCATCCGAAACCATTGGGCATCGTTTAACAGGGTCTGAAAATGGAAAAAAGGCCGAGCAATTTGCTTATGATTTATTAAAATCCTATGGCTTTACCAATTTGCGCTTTGAACCCTTCGAAGTAGAAAGTTGGAGCAGGGGCAAAATAAATGTAACGGTGGGTTCTACTATGCAAGATCAACACAATATAAAATCTGTTACTTTGGCACATTCTCCTGTAAAAGCAGAAGTGAATTTAGAAGTGGTAGATATGGGCAATGGTGTGGAAGACGATTATTTAGCCAATCCAGATAAAGTAAAAGGAAAAATTGCTTTGGTATTTTTAGGGGTACTTCCTAATTCTAAAGCAGGCACTCCTTCCTTACACCGTTCTGAAAAAACAGCATTGGCCACAAAATATGGCGCCAAAGGCATGATGCTCATTAATACTGCACCCAAAGGTGTATTGTTAACTGGTACTGCTTCTGTTACTGGAAAACTAATTCCTATTCCTGCTGTTTGTGTGGGTAGAGAAGATGGACTTGCATTAAGAGAACAACTTACGAAAGGAAAATTATACAGTCATATTACGATGAATAATTTTTCTGGTATGATTAAAGCACGTAATGTGGTAGCCACCATTCCTGGAAAATCCATTCCTACTGAAAAAATTGTGATTGGCGGACATTTGGATAGCTGGGATTTAGCCACTGGTGCTATTGATAATGGAATTGGTTCTTTTTCTGTTTTAGACATGGCCCGAACTTTTATTAAATTAAAATTGAATCCTGCCAGAACCGTTGAATTTGTCATGTTTATGGGAGAAGAAGAAGGTTTGTTGGGTTCAAGAGCCTATGTAAAAGATGCTATTAAAAATAAAACCATTGATCAAATCAGGTACATGTTGAACTACGACATGACCTTTGATCCCAAAGGTTATTCCACTAGTGCCGAAGACAGCAAAGATTTAATTAGTGGTATTGGTGCCATTGCAAAAAGCATTGATACTTCTTTTACCAATATGTTTAGAGTAGGTGCTGGCTTACACAGCGACAATCAACCCTTTATGTTGCAAGGGGTGCCTACAGGTGGCGGTGCAGGTGGTGGCCTTCCTAAAAATGCAGGCCCTTGCTACCATGCTGATTGTGATGTATTTAGTTTAGTAGAAGAAAATGGTATGAAAAACACCGTTCGTTTTGGATCGATGTTATTGTATGGCATTGCAGATGCTACTGAAATCAAATCCAAACATTTTACAGATGAAGAAACCAAAAACTTCTTAATCAAGAATAACTTAAAAGAGCCCTTGATCATTGCTGGCGAATGGCGTTGGAAAGATTAGCCTTCCTATTCTTTTAAAAATAATTTACTATAAAAAAAGCTCCTCGAAATAAGAGGAGCTTTTTTATTTCGCTTAGTTTTTTAACTGACTAGTTAGCCAATTTTTATTTTTTGGATGCCACTATGCAATCGAATTGTCTTACCACTCCAAATAAAAGTCCCCTTGGTGTTTCTAGGTAAATTAATTTCAGCTTCTACCCCATTGTTCTTTTGCTTAGTAATTTCCACTTGGATACTACCACCTGGATGTGGCATACTCGCTTTCACATGATTTAATTCCCCTAAGGCTGGCTCTATTTTAATAGAAGTAAAACCAGGTGCTGCAGGCGTGATACCACAAATGGTAGCAAAGAAATCATAATTGGGACTTGCACTCCATGCATGACAATCGGATCTAGTCGGATCTGGTTGTTCTGCAAAAGTGGTTAAGCCATTGGCAATCATCTCCCTCCATGGTTTCAATTCTTTATAATAACGATTGGCCATACCTGCTTTTTTCAAAGCTAAATTCAAATAAAAACGATAATAAAAAGTAGCTTGGCTTAAACTAGTATCCCTCAATACATTTTCCATGACTAATTTTTGTTTGCTTTGAGGTATCGCTCCTGTCAAAACCCCCATGATACTAGCATGTTGACTATAACTATTTTTTAAAGGTGTATTGGCCATTAAATTTTTCTTGACATCAAAACAACTGGCATAAGTGGCTGCACTTAATTTACTAGCCAAGGCCGCATAATGATTAGCCCTTTCTGTTTTACCAAATTGTTTAAATAAAGTAGCGGCTTGTTGTAAAGTAGCAATGTATTGCAAGGTAATGACTGAAGAATTTCCATCCGTAGCTCCATCTGGTATACCACCATCAAAGGCCAAATTCCAATCTACAAATCCCCACCATTTCATTGGGCCTAAAATATTTTTCTTTGGATCTAAGTGTTTTTCATACCAATCCAAGACCCCAGTAATAGGCACCATGAACTGATCAAGAAAGGCATCGTCTTTTTGATGCATCCAATAATCATAGACCATCGATACCCAATACAAAGAAAAAGGTGGTATCACTTGCAATCGATTGCTTGGGTATCGACCTTGTGTTAGGCCTTCGGGTACTCTAGAATGATAAAAATCTAAAATGGCTTTGCGCATCAATCGGTCATCTCCAGTCACATACAAAGAAATTAAAGATTGTATGCGGGTATCTCCTTCGTATTGCAATTGCTCATAGTAAGGACAATCAAAATAAGTTTCACCTGCACACAATTGCGCTGTTCTCCAACCCACTTCCCAAATTTTCTGCATCGTTGAATCATTGCTTTCAAATTTTGCTTTTACTTGAAAAGGATAGCCCGTGGCCATTCCATAAAAATTTTCAATTTCAATAGGATCGTCTTTTAAAGTAATGTCTACTTGCACATAGCGATAGGTTCGCATCCACAAAGGCCTGAAAGTTCTATGACTAGTACCATCTGCAATAAACACATCATAATTCCCTTTAATGGTTTTGCCCTCTATTACCGATCGATTGCCTTTTATGCCCTTCGCATCAAATAAAGATTCTGCGTAAGTTATTTTAATGATGGCATCCTTACCTCCACTAATGACTATGGTGGGATAAGCCACTGTATTGTAAGTTTGATCATACAATAAACTAATGGTTTTACCTGTAGTCAAAGGCTTATTGGCGTTCAATAAAGTATTAGTAATAGTATTTTTGCTTATGATCAGTGGGGCATTATTATTTATAAAGATGGTATTGGCTAATTCTCCATTTATTTTTTTAAGCGTGTTAATGTTTTGTTTTCTTTCAAACATGGGTGGTATGATGCTTGGCACCAAGGACCATAAATTGTCTGTTCCATAACCTACAGAGGCTGGACTTGAAATGTTTACTGCATTAGTCCAAGTACGATCGTCATAATTGTTTTGCTCCCAACCCCATGGATATTTATTGGCCGCCACACTGTCTCCAGGCCCCACCACCATGTAGGTTTGCAATACCTGGCCATTGTTGATAGAACAAGGACTATAGGCCTCATTGATTAATACCTTCCAATTTTTATTGGTATTGACTATTTTTTCGGCATCCCCATTGCCTTGCAATAAAAATGCAGTTTGATTGGAAATTTGTGCAACAGGGGCATACACGCCCATGTTCCATACTTGTGCTGCAATGGTATTTTTCCCTTTGACTAAATAAGGGGCAATATCATAGGTCTCATAATACCAATTGTACAAATCGCCTCTTGCTGGTCCATTGCCAATGGATTGTCCATTGACAAATAATCGGTAACGATTGTCAGCAGATACATTAACAATAAAAGTTTTGGGTATTTCATTTAATTCAAATGAATTTCTAAAATGATAGACCCCATATTCTTTGGCTGCTGCATTGGGCGCCGCAATCCATTGTGCAGTCCAATTATTTTTTAACAAGTTAGGATTAACCCAGGTGCTGTTTTGCGCCCAAACAAATGTGGTAACCAACAATAAAGTAATTGTCAATATTTTTTTCATAGCAAGCGAATTAGATTATGAATTTACTCATTTTCCCTTCATTATTGAAAAAAAAGAGGGCCCCATAGAAATGGAGCCCTGATTAACGATTGCTTGCTTAAAACCAATAAACCTGAAACTATTAAAACTTATAAATCGCAGCAAGTAAGAAATTACCTGCAAATGGATTTAAGTTATTGTTGTTGTTAAAGAAAATTTTATCTTTCGCATTGTCAAACCTTATTTCAGGTATCAATGTGAACTTATCAAAATGTATGTTGGCTGATAAAGTATTTTGGAAGATGGAAGTGCCTACGCCAGCAGCATTTTTAGAATCATCAAAATATTCTGATCTCCAAGTAAATCCAAATTTTGCGCTTGGATCATAATTTACATAGAATGCATTGCTTGTCCAACTAGCTCCTGAAATATTACAAACCGTTCCATCATAATTAATGGCCACTTGACTAGACACCACTCCATTTAATACTAGATCAACTTGAGATTTGCTTTTACCCCCTTGATAATTCAAGAATGCTTTCAGCCTATCATTTTTTGTTCCAGTACTAAATTGAGCAATGATCATCTTATTGGGGGAAGAAGAACTTACGAAATCGGTAGGTTGAGCTACACCAATCATCATGGCCGACTTACCAGCTAAGGCAATGTCTGCTCTTACTCCTGTATGAAAGAAAGGTCCATAGGAGAAACCGTAACTCATACTATAGTTTCTATTGGAATAGGTATCTAACAATTCATAACCCACATGGGTGGCCCACTTACCTGCAGTAAACTTCACTGTTGAATTAGGTGCATAACTAATAAAAGCTTGTTTGAAGCTTGTAGCTACTCCATTGTCATTGTAGGAGAATTCTTCAGCTCTTTTTCCAACGCCTAAATCAAGCGTGGCACTAAAATTGCCCAATACTTGATCTAATTTAACTGAAGCCATCCCTATTTGGAAGGTATTGCTTGAATTGGTAAAGCTTGTCTTATTGTTTTCTGGCTTACCTGCAAAATCACTTTTATAATAACCATCCACATAATAGGTAAATGTAGTAGAATGATTAGGAGCCGAACTAGCTTCCTTAGTACTGTCCACTTGGGCTATAGCTTGAAAGGAACTAACAAGTACTAATAATAATGAAATTGATTTTTTCATAGGGATTGGTTTTTATTTTGTATTATGTTTATTTATATATGTTATATTACCTACTTATTTATACTTTTTTTCAAAATTTGTAACCTAATTTTATTTTGCTTTTTTACTTTTTTATATTTATTCATTGATTATCAATACTTTAAATTATATATCAACATATTGTATTTTTTTATTATGTTGCTATTTAATGCTAAATTATACTTTTTATTCAAAATTAAACTAGTTTATTCAAATGGCAAGTACAAGCGATCTTGCTGATGCTGTTCGACTGTAAATTTCCAATAAAATGCCATT
>CAINEG010000230.1 GCA_903847655.1 uncultured Bacteroidota bacterium | reverse complement strand
TAAAATTCATAACTATTCCAAGGCGTAATACAATGGGTCAAAGGTACGTCAAATTCATGGGTATCTTGGATATTTGCAATGGGCTCGAAATAAGAAATGCCTATTCTAGGCCTATTAGAGGGGAAGTTAACAAAATATTTATCGTAGAACCCCTTACCAAAACCAATTCTATGCCCGCTTTGATCCACCGTAATCAAAGGCACTAGTATCGCATCAATCTCTGCTGCTTCCATGGGCCTGGTTGTTAAAGGCTCCATAATCCCATATTGATTTTGCTGCAAGCTTTCAGTTTCGGCATAAAACTGCATGGTCATATTGATTGGATCCACAATAGGATAAGCCAATACAATTCCAGGAATAAAAGCTTTAAGGTACTTGGTTAAAAGCAAAGTATTGGGTTCGTTTTGTTTTTCTAAGGGATAATAACTGGCCACGCAATGTACATTCGACCAATCCAATTTTTGAAATTGTATAAGCAGCAGGTCGTCCAATTTTAGACAATCATTGACTGTCAAATTGCTTCTATGTTCCAACCAATGTTTTCTAGCCGCTGACTTGTTCATACTTGAATTTTTTAGCTATTCAAAAAAGCTAAATACCGTGGCCCCATAATTTCTTTGAAAACTAAAACCAGCAAAATTTTCATAATTATTGCGTGGCGTATGTTCTAATATAAAATACCCTTCTGGTGAAATTAATTTTCGCTCTACGATGATTCTAGGCAAATCATCAATGGTCGTTAATGCATAAGGAGGCCCAGCAAAAATAATATCGTATTGTTGCGTACAACTATTTAAATATTGGAATACATCCATTCTAACCATTTGTGCATTTTCAATTTTCAATTGTTCTATATTGGTTTTAATAAATTCCAACATTTGATTGTCTTTTTCTACTATGGTTAAATGGGTAGCGCCTCTAGAAGCCAATTCATAACTAATACAACCAGTGCCTCCAAATAAATCCAAAGTAGTCGCCCCTTCTAATTGAACCCTGGTTTGCAAAATATTAAATAGTCCTTCCTTGGCCACATCGGTGGTTGGCCTAGTATGGGGCATATTGCTAGGCGGATGAATTCTCCTACCACCATATTTTCCGGAAATGATTCTCATTAAAATATAAAATAAGGGGCGTAACTAAAATCAGGATAAGTTTTGTTTAAATCAAGTCCAATACCGGAGTCAGCAATGGCTGTTTGTTCGAATGATTTAAAATAAGGAATTAATGCATTAACAAAATTAGCACTTGCTGCTGTGCATCCAATTATTTTCAAATCAATCAAATTGGTATCCACCCCCGCTTGAATACAGGCATTTAATATGGTATAAATGTTTTGGTCTTTACCCGCCAAACTATAATAATTCAAGAATTTTGTTTGGGCTTGGTCTTTGATGTGCACAATGATATGATGGTCGAAAATAGTTAACTGCAGTTGGCTGTTGCCTGCATGTTGTAATAGAAATTGAGCATAATGTTGCCATTTGCCCGTAGGAAAAGTTCTGGACAACAAAGCACTCAATTCATCCGGAACACTGTACACTAAATTGTACTTGGCATCAATCAAAGAGGTATAAATTTCTTCATCAGGTTTAAGGCCAAAAACTAAATTAAGTTCGTTCGCATATTGTAAATTGTCCTCTACGGCATGCTCCTTGGTCAAAAGCATTCTTGGGACATTTAAAACAAAATATATTTTATTATATACTGAATGTATTAAAGTAGAATTATTTTGTAAATACCCGATCAATTGGTTCCATCCTTGCTGATCTTCACTACCCTCAAAATGTTCAATGGCCACAAATTCATTGATCAGCGTATTTTTTACAACAAAAACAATACTGTTTTGACCTATGACTAAATAAAGATTCTCCACTTTATTGTTAGCCGTACTCACTAAATTTCCGTAAACGCTTAATTTCTTTTGTGCCATGCTCTATTTCTTATGCAATGATATAAAAAAAGGAGCAGTTCTTTGCTAAAACTAATTGTAGATTTGCAATTATATGAGCACCCATCAGGCAACGCCCTCTTTACAAGTAAACATCAGCAGTAAGCAAATATTGGCTATCTCCTTGCCTATTGCTTTGGCTATTATGGTACCTCAGGTAAATTTTGTCATCAACAATATTTTCTTAGGCTCATTGAGTACCGAAGCGCTGGCTATTGGAGGCATCACTGGGGTGTTTTATTTGATTTTTGGGGTCATGGGCCAAGGATTGAACAATGGCTTACAAGCACTTATTTCTAGACGAGCGGGAGAAAATAGAGTGGATGAAATAGGTATTTTATTTTCTCAAGGGGTGATCATTTCTATATGCTTATCCATTGTAGGTATTTCCTTTACGTATTTTATAGCCCCTAGTATATTCCATAGTTTATTACACGATACCCAAAGAGCTGATACGGTCATCGAATTTTTAAAAATAAGAATTTGGGGTATCCCCTTTTTGTTTATTTACCAAATGCGCAATGCCTTATTAGTGGGTACCAATCAAAGCAAGTTTTTAATCATTGGTACAGCGACAGAAGCCTTATTTAATATCTTTTTTGATTACAGTTTAATTTTTGGACATTTTGGTTTTGCGGCCATGGGTTTAAATGGTGCCGCCTATGCTTCCATTATATCTGAGGTGATGGGTTTACTAGTCATTTACTTAGTCATTCATTATCAAAAAATTGGCGCCCGCTTTGAATTATTCAAACGATTTTCAGTAAAGTGGGACTATATTAAATTAATTTTAGTGCAGTCTTCTCCTATAATGATGCAATACATGATTAGTATTATCAGTTGGGAATTCTTCTACATTTTAATTGAACACAGAGGTGAGCAAGCCTTAGCGGTGTCCAATGCCATGCGTAATATCTTTGGATTCTTTGGAAGCTTTACCTGGGCATTTGCAGCCACTGCCAATACCATGGTGAGTAATATTATTGGACAAGGTATGCAGGATAAAGTAATTCCTTTAATCAATAAAATTGTCAAATGGAGTTTAGGCTTTGCTTTATTGGTCTGTCTATTATTAAACTTATTTGCGCATCAATTTTTATCCATTTATGGCCAAGGAGAAGGGTTTATGCAGGAAGGCATTCCCGTATTAAGAGTAGTATCCTTTGCCTTATTAATTATGTCTATTGCTACCATATGGTTGAACGCAGTGACTGGTACGGGGCAATCTAAAATTAATTTAGCCATTGAATTTGTAGCCATTATTATTTATATCATCTATGCCTACCTCACCATCGAGTATTTTCAATTGCCCATCACCATTGGCTGGATGTGCGAAATTATCTATTGGATTACTTTATTGTTACCTTCTTATTGGTACATTCAATCCAAACGTTGGAAGGACAAGAAAATCTAAAGGAAAAGAATTGGGTTGATTTATTTGTTTCTAGATTTCTCCACTGAAACAGAAATATTCCCTTCAAATTGAGGGATGGGCATATGGACTTTTCTAATGGCTACAAACACTTTATCTACCAGAGTTTGACTGACTAAAATCTCCTCTGCTATATTCCCTACTAAGGTTTCTAATAAGGGCGTAGGAATTTCCATCCACTTTTTAATGATGGCATACACATGGACATAATCAATGGTCTGATCTAATTGATCTACCAATTCTTTCTTTGGGATAAAATCAATATGCACATTCACTTTATAGGTATTGCCTAATTTTTTTTCTTCGGCATACAAACCATGGTAACCTAAAAAGACTAGCTCATTTAATTCAATGCGCATTTTATTGGAGTTAGACATTAATGTCCTTTTGCAGTTAAATAACGCTCCGCATCTAAGGCCGCCATGCAACCACTACCTGCAGCAGTGACTGCTTGACGGTAGTTTTTATCTTGTACATCGCCCGATGCAAATACGCCTTCCACATTGGTTTTAGTGGTGCCAGGTTCTGTAAGAATATATCCTGTTTCATCCATAGTGATATAATCTTTGAAAATGCCACTATTGGGTTGGTGACCAATGGCCACAAAAAAGGCACTTACTGGAATCTCTTCTTTGGTATTTGTTTTGGTATTTAAAATACGCACCCCTTCTACTTTCTTCTCTCCTAAAATTTCATCGGTCTCTGTATTAAAATACATTTTTATATTCGGTGTATTCATCACTCTATCTTGCATTACTTTAGAAGCACGCATCGCATTTTTACGCACAAACATATGCACCGTGGTACACATCTTTGATAAATAATGTGCTTCTTCTGCTGCCGTATCGCCAGCACCTACTATGGCCACTTCTTTCCCTTTAAAAAAGAATCCATCACAAACGGCACAAGCACTCACACCAAAACCATTTAATCTTTCTTCACTTGGAATACCCAACCATTTAGCACTTGCACCAGTTGATATAATGACTGCGTCTGCTTCAATTAATTTTTCATCATCGATCCATACTTTCTTTACTTCTCCACTAAAATCAACCTTAGTGGCTAAACCATAACGAATGTCTGCACCCATACGTGCCGCTTGTTTTTCAAAATGCACCATCATTTCTGGCCCCTGAATACCATCTGGAAAACCAGGATAGTTTTCCACTTCAGTAGTAATAGTTAATTGACCCCCTGGTTGAATACCTTGGTATAATAATGGTTTCATATTGGCACGCGCTGCATAAATAGCCGCCGTGTAGCCAGCAGGTCCTGAACCTATAATTAAAATGCTTACTTTTTCTGTTTCCATAACTTCTATATTACTTATTCAAATTTCTATTTTATCCTATTCAATCTTTTTACTTTCTTCATTATCAAATTATCAACAAAATCTTGGCTAAAAAAAAGCCCCATCAAATCCTTAGACTGAAGGGGCTTTATAATATTGTATACTACTAGCCCAAATAAGCCTTTAGTGCGTTGCTATATCTTGCTTTCTGTAAACGTTTAATAGCACGCTCTTTAATTTGTCTTATTCTTTCCTTCGTTAAATCGTATTTAATACCAATTTGCTCAATGGTAACGCCATTCTCACCATCTAAACCAAAATAGGCGTTAACTATCTCTGCCTCTCTAGGACTCAATGACTTAAGTACGCGACGAATTTCTTCTCTTAAAGAATCTTTCATCACATCTTCGTCTGTTTCATCGCCTCCTTTAAGTAAATCTCCCATGGCCACATCCTCTGCCTCATGCACTGGTGCATCTAAAGAAGTATGACGGGTATTGGACTGGAAAATATTGTTAATCTCGGTCTCAGACATTTCTAAGATACCTGCTAATTCCTCGGTAGATGGCTCACGTTCATGTTCTTGCTCAAAAGCCATATAGGCCTTGTTGGCTTTATTATAAGTACCAATTTTGTTCTGTGGTAAACGTACCAAACGACCTTGCTCTGCTAAAGCTTGCAAAATAGATTGACGGATCCACCAAACTGCATAAGATATAAATTTAAAACCCTTGGTTTCATCAAAACGTTGTGCTGCTTTAATTAAGCCTAGGTTTCCTTCGTTGATTAAATC
>CAINEG010000229.1 GCA_903847655.1 uncultured Bacteroidota bacterium | reverse complement strand
CCACTAAATCCAATCCCAAAAATAACCATTGAAACTAAAGCTTCTATCAGGGTAAAACCTTTTATTGAATTTTGTCTATTATTCAATTTCAGTCCACATACTAAGTTTTGAATTCCATTGATATTTCTGTACAAACGAAGTGGATTGACTCACAGTGACTTTATAAGCTGGATAGTTTGTTTTGTTATTTAAATAATTCACTTCAATGTCAATAAGGCCACCCAATTCAAGACCTGAAAATCCATTAGATAGAAAAATTCCTCTTCTACCACTGCACATTGAGGAAACTAAATATGTTTTTCCTGATAAGGCATTTGAGCTAGAAGTATCTTCTAAAAGGGTAGAGGAAAAAAGTGGATCAACAGCGGTATAGCTTGTTTGTCGATTAGAAGAAATCTGATAGGTAAGTTTATTGTTTGTTGAACAAACTAATAAGCCTGTTCCATTCATCACAGTAGCCCTTGATTTGATGTATTCAATTTGAGAAACTAAAGCTGCAAAATCCCCTTCTATCATCGAATTAATTTTCCAAGAACTTAAGCTTGGCATCACAAAAAAAGCTGTGACCCCAAGAATAGCAACCACCACAATAATTTCTAGAAAGCTGACGCCTTTTTCTTTGTGGGTGTCTAAAATATTTGACATAAATTTAATTTTTTGTAATGAATAACTCGCACTGATTAAGCGCTTCTTTTGAACGAACGTAAGTATTAATGGTTTCTGGATTTTTATCTAATATGCGAGGAATAAGCTGAGCTTTTAAAAATTCTTTGAGCTTTAGGTTGTTAGTTTGTTTGTCTGCCATATTATTTAAGTCTTCTATTTTTAGACTAGGACTATGTTTCAATTGCAAGCCTATTGAAGTAAACGATTGCATGGTTCGTTGACATAAACTAGTTGGATTGTCTTCTGCCAAGACTGCGAAAGATTGTGTTAAAAAAATAAAAGAAGCTAAATAAATAATTTTTCTCATGATGAAGTTAATACCTCTAGTGGATGGAAAACATCTAAAAATATTATAACGCTAGCCATAATTAAAAAGGGACCAAAGGGCAGCTGGGTTTTAAGATTAATTTTTTTGCCATAAACCATTAATAAAAATGTTGTAGCAAGAGCTGTGACCGATGCAATTGAAATGATTGGAATAATATCCTGCCATCCTAACCAAGCTCCAAGACCTGCTAGTAATTTAAAATCACCCCCACCAAAACCATCATGCTTTCGCCACATAAAATAGATTTTATTGACTGACCAAGGGAGTCCAAAACCTAACATCGAGCCCAATAAGGATGATGCAAAAGAAATTGAAATGTAGTTAAGTGATGAGGCAATAAGCCCTATGACTAATAAACTTAATGTCAATAAATCAGGCAGCAAAAAGGTATCTAGATCAATAAAACACAAGGCTATAAGATAGCTAAAGAAAATTGACCATAAAAAAGTTTCAGAAGTGACGCCATATTTGTTAAAACAAATCAAGAAAAAAGTCGCTGTTAAAATCTCAATAAAGGGAT
>CAINEG010000228.1 GCA_903847655.1 uncultured Bacteroidota bacterium | reverse complement strand
CTTGGGGTCATTTTAGCATTTATTCCGGCCGCCTTAACTCGAGAGGGCTTGCCCAATGCCTTAAGGGCTTTGGCTGCGTGGCCTTTTTTTGCTTTACTAACTGGACTAGCGCTAAGTATTATTGCTCAGCGATTAGGTAACAAGCGAACTCTTTTAGGAGCGGTCTTGACCAGTGTAATTTTCTACTCTTTTTATTTATGGGATTATTTTTACGAATATCCTAAACATGCGGAGAAAGCATTTGTGTCAAATCAGGGACGGATTGCTGGTGCATACCCTAAGTTGCTAGCGCAGAGCATGAATTGTGAGCAGTTAAGGATGGCGCAACCACCTCGTTTTGATAACCCAATTAAATTAAATCAAGCTCTTTCATTTGCAGAGGGTGGAACTAGTAGCCCGTATTTAGGCAGGGCTTGGCCAAATCAAGAGCCATGGGGAAGATGGTCGGAAGGAAATTGGGCTGATTTAGAGCTGCCTATGCCAGATATAAAACCACAATCAATTAAGCTTAAATTACGCGCCTTTGTTTCGGGAGCTTTGCTGCAGCAAAAAGTTGAAGTATGGATGAATGGCGCGTACCAAACCACGATTATCCTTAGGCAGTTTGAAAACAATGTGATTAACCTTGTGATTCCAAAAAACATTCAAAAAGATGCTTTGTTGTGGTTAGATTTTTATCTGCCTAATTCGCAAAGCCCAAATGCATTAGGCTTAGGAGCCGATCGCCGAAGTTTAGGTATTGGAATTGAGACTCTAGAGTTCCACTAAATTTTAATTCAAAGGAAGGGGTGAGTTTTTAATCAGCACATATTTTTTAAGATAAAAAGATATCGTACTTAAAATTACTATCATGCCAAGAGTTTTAAGAAGCAATGGCAATACGCCGCAATGAAGATCATCAATGAGGTCTGGTCTGCGCATCGCAAAAATACCCCAGGGCCCAACTTGGATATTAATAACGCCATCCATATTAGGTAAAAATTTCCATAAAAACTTGCTATAGCAATTGTATGGAACGGCGCCATTAATATAAATTAAGCTTGGCGGCATGAGCAGCTGGTAGATCGCTAATCCCCATGCCCAGATGGAAAAATTGAAACGGTCTAAAGTTTTATGCAGATCAATTTCACCCATCATTAAAAAAGTGGGCAGCCAAATCAAACCAATGAGTCGATTAGTATCATTGGCAATCAATAAAGGCGCGAAGGTTAATAACCCAAGTGCAAAAACAAGGGAAAAGCAGGTTATTTTTCTGAAAGTAGATTTTTCTGAAGATATAAACCCTTTGCAAAAAATGAAATAACAAATCCAGAGGGCTCCACCACCAAAAATAATTGCGCCCACATTGAGAGATTCAGTGAGAAAAAAATGAAGACCTGATTGAAGAATGGTGAAATAACCAGTTGGGCTTAAGGCATAGCCTACTCCCGCATAGGCCGCCTTATTAGCAATTAGCTGAAAGAAAATACCTGAAATTAATGCAGTCGGAGAAAAAATCAGGATTGATTTCCACGGCCCGAATCTCCATAGGCCCCAGGTAGCGATGATGGCAATATCAAAAATTGATTTTTCATG
>CAINEG010000227.1 GCA_903847655.1 uncultured Bacteroidota bacterium | reverse complement strand
TCTGATAGTGCTTCTGGTGTTGAGTTTGGAGCCGGAAAAGGTTTTAGTGAAGCTGCTTGGCGCACCAACCACTCCCTATATAGGAATGGAGAGCTCTACCCAACCCATGGTTTAGGGCCAATAGCCATGATGGCCGACATTAATAGAGGTAACTTATTAACCAGGTTATCATCTGTAGCAACCAAGGCTAGAGGTTTACATAAATATATAGTTGAGCACCCCAAAGGTGGTGATAATCACCCTAATGCGAAATTAAAATTTAAGTTAGGAGATGTAGTTACGACTACCTTACAGACAGCGAATGGAGAGACGATGTTACTTACCCACGACACCAATTCACCTCGTCCTTATAATTTAGGGTTCAGGGTACAAGGCGTTCAGGGTTTATGGCAAGATTTCCATGCTGGAGAATTTACAGCGGGACATATATATATAGAAGGCGTTTCGCCCAAAGAACATCAATGGGAAAACCCAGAGACCTACTTAAAGAAGCATGATCACCCTTTATGGAAGAAATTTGAGTCAGATGCCGTGGGTGCTGGTCATGGTGGTATGGACTTTTTTGTAGACAATGCCTTTGTAGAATGTATTAAAAGAAAGGTGCCTTTCCAATTAGATGTTTATGATTTAGCCACTTGGTATGCCATTACGCCACTTTCTGAAAAATCCATTGCCGAAAAAGGACAGGTCCAAGAAATACCTGATTTCACTAGAGGCAAATGGAAGAATAGAAAGAATGATTTTGCCACCAATGAAGATTATTAATCAATATTATTAGTATCAAGCCCTACTCTATTAAAATTAGTTTTATGCATCGTGCTACCCTCCTATCCATTTTATGTATTTTTTTCTTGTCTTTTGCTGCAGATGCCCAAGTAGATCCTGCTGTACAAAAAGCAAAAGAAGAAGTAAAAACTATTTTAAATGCTTCCTATGAGCAGGATAAAAAAACAAGTAGACAATTATGGGAATATGCCGAAGTGGGATTTAAAGAATCTAAAAGTGCTGCTTTACATGTGCAACATTTACAAGAAGCAGGATTTAAAGTAACCACAGGTGTTGGTGGAATGCCTACTGCGTTTATGGGAACTTATGGTTCTGGTAAACCCATTATCGGAATTTTAGCAGAGTATGATGCATTGCCGGGTTTGGCACAAGAAGGAGGCAATCCAGAAAAAGTCATCATCCCCAATAAAATTGCAGGACAAGGTTGTGGTCATGATATTTTTGGAACAGCTTCTGTTGCTGCAGGTATAGCAATTAAAAAATTAATTGAGTCAGGAAAAATTAAAGGAACTATTCGTGTCTATGGAAGTCCTGCCGAAGAAGGCGGTGGCGGTAAAGTTTATTTGGTGAGATCCGGTGTGATGGACGATTTAGATGTTGCTATTCATTGGCATCCTGGTAATAAAAATGAAGTAACTATGAAAAGTGCTTTAGCTTATAAATCGGCTAAGTTTAGATTTTATGGTATTTCAGCGCATGCTGCAGCACAACCTGAACAAGGTCGTTCTGCCTTAGATGCAGTGGAAGCCATGGACAATATGGTGAATATGATGCGTGAACATATACCACAAGAAACAAGAATACATTATGTGATTACCAATGGTGGTAAGGCACCTAATGTAGTGCCAGATTTTGCAGAAGTATTTTATTATGTAAGACATCCTAAAAGAGACAAAGTAGTAGAGATATTTGACCGTGTAGTGAAAGCAGCTGAAGGCGCTGCTATCGGTACAGGCACTTCTATGAAATATGAAGTGATTGACGGCACCCATGATTTATTATTGAATAAAACTTTGGCCGATGTCATGCAATTGAATTTAGAATCTATTGGTGGTATCCCCTATACAGATGCAGAAAAAATATTTGCAAAGACTTTACAAAAAAGTTTTTTGGGTAACATCCCTCCTATCGAAGATGCCCAGAAAGTTTTCCCAATGAAAATTGAATGGACTGCTGGTGGAGGCTCTACCGATGTGGGGGATGTAAGTTATATCATCCCTACTGTGGGTTTAAGCACGGCTACCTGGGTACCTGGAACACCTGCGCATAGTTGGCAGGCAGTTGCTTGTGGTACCACGGATATCGCTGCTAAAGGAATGATCAATGCGGCAAAAGTCATGGCCATGACTGCCATCGATTTGTATACCCAACCTAGCACCATTCAAAAAGCTAAGGAAGAATTTATAAAACAAAAAGGGAATTATCAATACAAAGCTTTATTGGGAGACCGCCCCCCTGCTTTAAACTATAGAGACAATTAATTTAGTTGATTGTACTGCTCTAATAAACGAATCTGATTAAGTGTGCGCACTAGATTTTGACCTTCATATTTAGCGCCGTAATAGCTATCGTTGTTTAAGTGGTCTGTAAAAAAACGAAGTGCTTGCATGTAAATCATAAATTGACCTCCATAAAAAAAGTGGTCTAATTCAAAACTACTCAATGTTTCCTGCATATAATTTAGGTAGCCTTTTTTTAAAGCAGACCATTTTAAAGCATCTACGCTTACTTTATTTAAATCTTTTTCTTCTTCAGAAACAGCACATAAGCAGGTCCTACACATATCCCCCACATCGCTGATAAAATAGCCTGCCATCACCGTATCTAAATCAATCACGCAAATGGCTTTTTCTATGCCATTAACTTTATTAAAAAGGACATTACTAATTTTAGTGTCGTGATGGGTGACTCTTTTTGAAACATCTTTGTGCGCAATAAAATTATTGTAAGTGCTTACATAATGCTTATTGGATTCTAAATATTGAATAGTGTCTTTATTGGCTGCTATTCTTTTGCTATTGCCATTTTGCAAAGCGCTAGTAAATTGTTGATACCTTAAATTTAAATCATGAAATTGTGGTAATGTATCTTTAAGTGAACTTGCATTAAAATTTTTTAAGCCAAAAGTGAATTGAGCAAATTGTTTGGCCGCTTCCTCTACTTGATCTTCATTTTCTAAAACACTTAAAGCATAACCCTCTATTTTATGAAAGGCGCGATAAAAGCCACCCTCCCACTGCACTAAAGTAGGGCCATTTAAAGTGGGTACTAAATGGGTAAATATATAATTGGGCTTGTTTATTTTAAGGTAGGAAGAAATGGCATTGATATTGGCATCGATGGTGGCAGGGTTTTTAAATACCTTATGGTTGATAGATTGTAAGATATAGGCACCATTATTGGTTTGAATAGAATAAGTGCTATTAATTAGACCTTGATGTATTGGTTCATAACTACTTACCTGCCAGCCATATAAATTGAAAATTTCTTGCATAAAATATAATAATTAAAAGTACTAAAAATATGCGCATAGTTCGTATCTTGAAATCTATAAAATAATGGCTATTATGCGAATGGATAGAAGAAAATTTTTGAATTTAAGTAGTTTAGGTATTTCTAGTTTTACAATTACCGGATTTATACCCAATACAGTTCAAGAAATAGCTGTTGGAGCGAATGCCATAAGCAATATCAATCCAGTGGTAGTGGCTACCTGGGATGCTGGCTTGGCCGCTAATTTAGCCGCATGGAAGATACTTGGCAATGGAGGAAAAGCATTGGATGCAGTAGAAAATGGCGTTAAAGTAACTGAAGATGAAATTAATTGCTGTGTGGGTTTGAGTGGCAACCCTGATAGAGATGGTCATGTGACTTTAGATGCTTCTATTATGGATCATGAATTTAATTGCGGTAGTGTTGCTTTTTTAGAGCGTATCAAACATCCGATTTCTGTAGCCCGTAGAGTGATGGAAAAAACACCTCATGTAATGCTCGTGGGTGAAGGTGCTCAACAGTTTGCGGTGTCTGAAGGCTTTACCTTAGAGCCTGATACACTTTCAGAAGATGCTAAAAAATCTTATGAAGGGTGGTTAAAAAAATCGGAGTATAAACCAGTGATCAATATTGAAAGAAAACAAGCGACAAGCCAATTAGATCCATCACTGATGGCCCCGCATAAACTAAGCAATGGCGATTGGAACCACGATACCATTGGGATGATTGCCTTAGACAGTTTTGGAAATTTATCTGGCAGTTGTACGACTAGTGGGGCAGGTTTTAAAATGAGAGGTCGTGTAGGCGACTCTCCTGTTATTGGTGCTGGCTTATATGTAGACAATGAAGTGGGTGCAGTAGTAGCCACAGGACAAGGGGAAGATGTCATTCGTGTAGCAGGGGCAAGTGCGGTGGTAGAACAAATGAGACAAGGTAAATCTCCAGCAGAGGCTTGTAAATTTGTAGTGGAAAGAATTAGAAGAATCAAAAAAGAAAAAGCCAAAGACATTCAAGTATGTTTTATTGCCATGAATAAAAAGGGAGAAGCAGGTGCTTACGCTTTGCATAAAGGATTTAATTATGCAGTGCATACAAAGGATGGAAATAAATTATTTGAATCATCTTCTTTAGATTAAACATATGTCTACAATACTTGAAATAGCAGTTTTTTCAGTAGAGGCCGCTCTAGAAGCTATTAAAGCGGGTGCCCATAGAATAGAATTTTGTGAAAACCCTCAAGAAGGAGGGACTACCCCCTCATTTGGTAGTTTAGCCACTTTGATTGCTTTAACTTCTAAGCCTGTATTTCCAATCATCAGACCCAGAGGAGGTGATTTTTTATATACGGAGAACGAATTTAATTCGATCCGGTCGGATATACTCATGGCCAGAAAATTAAACTATCCAGGCATAGTCATCGGTTTATTAAATGCAGATGGAACTATTGATACAGCAAGAACTAAAAGATTAGTGGATCTAGCAAGTCCAATGGAAGTGACTTTTCATAGGGCATTTGATAGATGCAAGGATCCATTCAAAGCATTAGAAGATATTATAGCAACAGGTTGTAAAAGAATTTTAACCAGTGGTCAAATGCCCAATGCCGCAGAAGCCCTACCCTTATTAAAAAAATTAATAGAACAAGCGGGGGATAGAATTATTATTATGCCAGGTGCTGGCGTTCGATCCAATAATATCAAAGAAATAATTACAGCCACAGGAGCCAAAGAAATACATAGCAGTGCAAGAAAAATGCAAGTAAGTCAAATGCTATATACCAAAGATTCCATGCAAGAAAATTTACAAGCTACAGGTGTAGATACAGAAGAAATTAAAAAAATGTTGTCCGCATTATAGCCTTTTGCTATTAATACAACATACGCACTCTGATGGTGTGTTTTACTTCTTTCAATAAAGCAATGGCTGTTTTAGACAATTTAGAATCTACATCCAAAACTACATAGCCAATTTCATCATTGGTTTTTAAGTATTGTCCAACAATGTTTATTTTATTTTTAGACATCACCGTATTAATAGCACTCAATACGCCAGGCACATTGTTGTGTATGTGTAAAATTCGATGTGCATTTTCTACTGGAGGTAAGCTGATGCTAGGAATAGTATGAGAACCATAAGAAACCCCACGTTCTAGATATTGATACAATTTTATACTCACATCTTCACCAATGTTCTCTTGCGCTTCTTCGGTTGAACCACCAATATGGGGTGTTAATATAACATTGGATAAACCTTGTAGTGGTGTAGTAAATTTATCGCCATTTTTTTCAGGCTCAATGGGAAATACATCAATGGCAGCACCAGCTACTTGTTTGTCTTTAATGGCTTGGCTCAAAGCTTCTAAATCTACAACTTCACCACGTGCATAATTGATTAAGATGGCTCCTTGTTTAAATTGTTTGATGACTGCCTTGTTAATTAAATTTTTAGTTTGATTGGTCTCAGGCACATGTAAAGAAATAATGTCTGAACTACTTACTAAATCTTTGATAGATTTTACTGCCACCGCATTACCCAAGGGTAATTTTGTTTCAATGTCATAAAACTTTACTTTCATGCCCATGGCCTCTGCCATCACACTTAACTGCGTACCAATATTACCATAACCAATAATACCAATAGTCTTGCCTCTTAATTCAAAACTTCCTTTGGCTTCTTTATTCCAAATGCCATTGTGTGCAGCAATATTTTTATCTGTTATTTTTCTTATGAGCATAATGGCGGCCCCAATCACTAGTTCCGCTACACTTCTGGTGTTGCTATAAGGCGCATTGAATAAAGCCACGCCTTTTTGCTTACAGGCTTTCACATCTACTTGATTGATACCAATACAAAAACAACCAATGGCTTGTAATTTCTTAGCGCTATCTAATACTTTTTTGGAAATAAATGTTTTTGAACGAATACCTAAAATGTGCACGTCCTTAATAACCTTGATTAATTCCTCTTCACTTAAAGCCCCGGCTATTTTTTTAACATCGGTATACCCTTGATCCTTGAAGTATTGTACCGCTTTATCGCTGATGTTTTCAAGAAATAAAACCTTGATTTTGTCTTTGGGGTAACTGGTGGTATCTAGATTGCTCATGAGGCAAAGTTAAAAAAAATTAACTGTTTGCTATTCATTAACAATAAATTATGTAATTATAGCGTTATTTTGTTACCTATTGGTTTCCTTTGGGTGCCTTATAAAAACTAACAGATGATCGTACGATTGGCCCTTTTCATAGCTTTCTTTTTTTTGACTAGTGCTTGTGGTACAAGTCAAGGGCCTAAATATTTAGAAAATCCAAATTTTGCCGCCCTCAAATTAAGTTCGACGGAAAGAGAAAGATTGATCACTGAAGTAAAAGCCAAATATGATTTGCTATTGGGGAAGAAGGGATTTAGCGGTGAAATTTTAGTGGCAAAGAATGGGGAGATTATCTTCGAAGACTACCGTGGGTTTTCCAATTTCGGAAGTAAATCGATGATGTTGCCTGAAACCCCTATTCATTTAGCCTCTATTTCAAAAACATTTACAGGAATGGCGGCGCTTAAATTATGGGAACAACATAAATTAGATTTAAAAGCACCTGTTACTAAATATATTGCCAATTTCCCTTATTCTGAAGTAACCATCGAACAATTGTTGTCTCACCGAAGTGGTCTACCCGACTATTCTGTTTTTATGGAGTCGCGTAAATACATCATGACCAAGGTAAAAAATAAAAGAGGCAGATGGGTCAAAAAAATACGACTGATTAAGTCTGAACCCCCTTTCAGACAAGGGTTGTATAATAATCAGGATGTACTAGATTATATGGTGACCAAGCGCCCTGCACCAGCCGCTATGCCTAATAGAGTGTTTAAATATTGCAATACTAATTTTGTATTGTTGGCATTGCTCATTGAAAAAATTTCAGGACAGGATTTTCCTAGTTACATGGCTGAAAATATATTTAAGCCATTAAAAATGGACAATAGCTTTATTTTTAGTGCAAAAACAATTGATAAGTATACCCCTTCCTACAATGCTAGAATGGTGCCTTATCGTATAGAAAAATATGATTGTATTTATGGTGATAAAAATGTGTACAGTACCGCTAGAGATATGTTGCTTTGGGATAAGGCATTGAACGAGGGTACATTTTTGGCTGCAGCTACCTTAGAAATGGCCTATCAACCTCAAAGTCCTATCAATAAATATTACCACAATTATGGATTGGGCTGGCGTATTTTGACCAAACCCAATGAAGAAAAACTAATTTACCACAATGGATGGTGGCATGGCAATAACACCGTTTTTACCAGATTGATCAATGAATCAGCTACCATCATCATTTTGGGCAATAAATTCAATAAATCCATTTATAAAGGCAAGGAAATTGCCTCTGTTTTCACTGGCAAGGTGGATACGACCTCATTAGTGGAGTAATGTTGAGCTTTTTGCACTTTTTTTGGCTTTTACCCCCTATTTTTGCAGTCCTTAATTATAACTAAAGAATACACTTTTTTATGAACGAATGTTTATTTTACGCCGTTCCGGCTATGGGAGTTGTAGGTTTACTATATACTCTATTGAAATTCAATTGGGTAGCCAAGCAAGATGCTGGTAATGCTAGAATGAAAGAAATTAGCACTTATATCGCTGAAGGAGCCATGGCTTTCTTAAAAGCAGAGTGGAAAATTCTTGGCTATTTTGTGGTAATTGTAGCCCTTTTATTGGGGTTCATGGCTACTAAAAATGCAGAAAGTCATTGGAGTATTGCTATTTCCTTTATCATTGGTGCTGTATTTAGTGCAACGGCTGGTTATATTGGAATGAAAGTAGCTACCAAGGCCAACGTAAGAACTGCTCAAGCAGCTAAAACAAGTTTAGCGCAAGCATTAAAAGTATCGTTTACTGGTGGATCTGTGATGGGCTTAGGCGTATCTGGATTAGCAGTATTAGGATTAGGTGGTTTGTTCTTAGTACTAAAACAAATGTTCTTTGTAAATGGTGACCCTTCTGAAATGCTAAGAACTATTGAAGTATTAACTGGATTTTCTTTAGGCGCTGAATCGATTGCATTGTTTGCACGTGTAGGCGGTGGTATTTATACAAAGGCTGCCGATGTAGGCGCTGACTTAGTAGGTAAAGTAGAAGCAGGTATTCCTGAAGATGATCCTCGTAACCCTGCAACCATTGC
>CAINEG010000226.1 GCA_903847655.1 uncultured Bacteroidota bacterium | reverse complement strand
TTGCTAGTCTTAAAATAATTCCTTCCATTAATAAACAAGCTAAAATTAATCTAACAGGCAATGCTAAAGAATTATGGATTGCCGGCATTAGAGACATTCGCACACAAAGCGAAGATTTAGCAGAAATTTTAACCAAACCAGATTGCGCTTCAGATAAAGAATTAAATCAAGTGGTCAAAGAGGGTATAGCCTCTACCAATGATTTAGTTGCCTGGTTGGAAAAAGAAAGCTTGAAAAAGACAGGGCCCTCTGGCATTGGTAAAGAAAATTATAATTGGTATCAAAAAAATGTACACTTAGTGCCACTAAGCTGGGAGCAACAAGTTTTACTTTTAAAAAGAGAACTAACCCGTGCTTGGGCAGCTTTAAATTTAGAAGAACATAAAAATAAAAACCTTCCCTTACTTGAACTAGCCAATAGTCCCGAAGCCAATGATTTACTGGCTGAAAAATCATTCAATAGCTTGATTACATTTTTAGATAAGCAAGAAATAATGACCATCAAGCCTTATTTTGATTCGGCCATTAGAGCCCATAAAGTTGATTTTTATCCTGCAGCCCAACGTAATTTTTTCCAAATTACCGCAGCCTATGATCCAAGACCTTTGTATTCTCATTTTTATCATTGGTTTGAACTTTCTAGAATGGATCATGAACCTCTGGAAAATCCGATTAGAAGAGCGCCCTTACTTTATAATATTTTTGATACCCGCAATGAAGGTTTGGCCACCACCGTAGAAGAAACTTTCTTGCAAGCTGGACTCTATGAGAACAATCCAAGAGTAAAAGAAATTGTTTATATCATGCTGGCACAAAGAGCAGCAAGAGGATTGGGTTCTTTATACGCACAAGCCAATCTATTAACTATGGAAGAGGCGGGCAAGATTCATTCTGGTTATACACCAAGAGGCTGGATGAAAACCGAAAAGAAACTACTCATTTTTGAACAACATTTGTTTATGCGACAACCGGGTTATGGTTCCAGTTATATTGTTGGAAAATATCTTTTAGAAAATGCCATGGCCGAAATGGCAAGGAACAAAGAACTTCAAAACAAAAGTTTTTCCATCAAAGAATTCTTAGATCAAATCAATGAAATTGGTTGCATACCTTCTTCCTTAAGTGCCTGGGAAATATCAGGCGCCGATCTATGGAAAGAACAATAAGCTTGTTTTAATCGCTTTCTTCAAAATGTAATTGTTGGTGATGTGCTCCTGCTGCAATATGCAAGGCAAATGCACCAATGGCGGTATTGTTTAAAATATTAATCAAGGCAAAAATGCGCATATCGGCCATGGCTGCATCTAAATAATTAGGCAGATGTACGGTTAAAACAAAGAAGAATAGGAAGAAGGCCAATAAGTAGCTTGTAATTTTTACATAATAATTGGCTAAAAAAGAAAATCCCACCAAGATAAAACAAGCGCCTACTAAATAAGCCCATTTAATACCGCCTGGTAAAAAGCTGGGTACATAAACGAGTAAATCATCTGGTTTAACTAAATGGTAAATACCTATACTAATTAAGACCAAGGCTAAAATGTAGATAGATATACGCGAGAAAATGTGGTAGTTGGTAAAATCGATTCTCATAATAGTATGTTTTTATACCATAAGATTACGATGAATTGATAGCCGAAAAACTGATTTTGGTTAGGTGAGGGGGTGATCCTGATCCAAAGGATTACCTCGCTTCGCTCGGTGATCCTTGTTCCTCAGGCTTACCCAAAGCCTTTCAACTATCCCGA
>CAINEG010000225.1 GCA_903847655.1 uncultured Bacteroidota bacterium | reverse complement strand
TACTCATCTATTTCAATCCCATGTTCATCCCCCCATTGTTGTCCTTCTTGTTTTACCCCATCGTTCAAAACCACCACCCTATTGTAGCCTAGGCCGCGGATGATGGGTTTAGATATAGCAGGACCTGTAGTTAATTGAGTCACCCCTGGTGTTTTAGAAAGTGCATCAATAAAATTGGTAGCGGCTCCTTTGAATAAATCTTCTTTTTTTAAAATGCTGATGGGGGTAGGTGTTCTTTTACTTGAAGTGGCACGCAAAAAACTTGTTACTGTTACATTGGTATTTTCTACCACATTATGATTCAAAGCAAAATCTTTTTGAATTGAGCTTTGAATAGTTAAATTAATAGTTTGTATGGTGTAGCCAATAAAACTTACTTCGATAAGGTATTTACCTGGTGCTAAATTAATTTGATACTCCCCTTTGTCATTGGTGGCTACTCCTTTTTTTAATTCAGGAAAATATATAGAGGCCCCTTGCAAGACTTGTCCTGTTAATTGATCGCTGACCTTTCCTTGCAATAAAAACTTTTCTGCTAAAGGCCTTGCCTCTAATGCAAGGGCAAAAGAAAATAATAAAAACGTGGTGGTAAAAATATACTTGAACATAAAGGGAATCTAATATGAATAATGAAATCAATAAATAAACTATTTCATTATGCAGTGGGCGGCCCTCTAGATTCTGTTGAAAATGATTGGGAAGAAAAATAAAAATGGAGTAAAACCGTATTGCGCGTTTGTGCAATTAACGGATGTGTTAAATGAATAGCAAAAGAAAAATCTGCGAAAGAAGACGCAACCACTAGATTATCTTGTGTACAATGGACCGCTGATTTTTCTACTTGATCGATGGGCACTGATTTATGTACCTCGCATTTTACCTGATCGCTATGTTTGGCCACTAGATCATGCACTGCCTTTTGAGAACTAATACTAAAGGCAAATACCAACAATAGGAATAGGGCAATAAATGATCGTATGGTTTTGTGGTAGAACATCTTTATAATAACTTAAAGTTACGCCAATAAAATTATACCATAGATTATCTGCTTGATTTTGAACCTTTTAGCTAAAGTGTTGTTATTCTAATTGACTGATTTACACCTTCTTATTAAAATTTAACTTGGGTAAATGAGCAAAATCATCTATTTTTGATGTTCAAACATTGAAATAAAAAATTAATACTATGAAATTATTGGATGCACTACAATGGCGCTATGCTGTTAAAAGAATGAACGGTACTAAAATACCTGCTGAAACTTTAGAAACTATTTTAGAAGCTACTCGTTTAGCGCCTAGTTCTTTTGGTTTAACTCCTTACAATATTATTGTAATTGAAGATCAAGCCACTAAATTAAAATTACAACCCCATTTTTACAACCAACCTCAAATTGGTGAATCATCTGCTTTACTCATTTTTGCTGCACATACTAGCATTACTGAAAAAGATGTAGATGTTTACATGCAAGAAATTGCTGAACAAAGAAATATGCCTGTAGAAGGTTTGAAAGATTTTTCTGGTTATGTGAAAGGCGCCATCGCACATCAATCTCAAGAACAATTGCAAGCTTGGGCTGCAAAACAAACTTACATTGCTTTAGGTTTTGCATTGGTGGCTGCTGCTTCTGAACAAGTAGATGGTACCCCAATGGAAGGTTTTGATCCTGCTGCTGTTGATGCGGAGTTAGGTTTGGCTGCACATGGTTTACATGCAACAGTTGCACTTACATTAGGTTACAGAGATGCTGCCAATGATTATTTATCTAGCGCTGTAAAAGTTAGACGCACTGCTGAAAAATTAATTATAAAAAAATAATTAGTTCATAGATAGGTTTTGTAGAGTCTCCCAATGGGGGACTCTTTTTTTATGCCCATGCCTTTATTTAAACCCTTTTTACTATAGATAAATACGATGGTTTTGCTTTTAATGAAAAGATATTTTAGCGTAAATAAAAAATTATATGAAAAACAAAATCATTCCCCTATTGTTCCTAGTCATGTTTGCCATTGCTTGTAAAAAATCTGATACAAATATGCAATCAGAAAGTATCCAATCTAATAGCACAAAGCTTAGCACTGATTCTAATTTTACAAACAT
>CAINEG010000224.1 GCA_903847655.1 uncultured Bacteroidota bacterium | reverse complement strand
TGTTTTTCTCTTAGATTTTCTGCCACAAAACCCATACTTACTGCTAAGAAAAGCATTAAGAATTCAGTAAGATATTCTTTCCATTTTTTTGGATGATGTGAATGATGATGTACTTCCATAGTTGTTTTTATAAATATAAATAAAATAAAGTCTATATATAAACTAAACTATGTTATTTTATCAAGATTCTTACCGCAACACTTCTTGCAATATGGGCAGAGATTTGATTTCATTAAATTTTTTATAGTGCCAACTTAGTGATAACTGAAAGAGTTCCAATATTTTTTTTCTTTGCACCCCACTTAAAACAATATTGTCTAAATCGTTGTAAAATTGAACTTGTAAAAAAGTGGAAGCAGTTTGTGCTTCAGCCCCTTCTAAAAAATAGGGATGCGTAGGTGTGCTTGCTACAAATTGTCCTTCACGAACATCTAATACAGGAGTACTTGAACTGTACTTTCCTTGGAGGCCAAAGCCCATGGTTTGACTTAAATGAATTAAAAAATAGATGGGCAGATTACCCACCAAATGAGGGCCTCCTTTGTCTAATTGTTTAAATGTATCTTCTATTAAATAAAATAGTTCGGGATGTGGTTCGGGTTGCATGGTTTGTTGCAAGACCTCTACAATATAGGTGGCTACAGCATTGCGCAAGACATCAGAATAAATATTTTGATAGACAAAATCCCAGTTCACGTCTTTGATCATTTGCAATTGCTTCATGGGCGAATGATACACTTCCATTTGTAAAATAGCAGCGGGCTGATAAAACACTCCCTTGTTGGCCCCCTTTTTGCTGGTGACTCTTACGCCTTTGACGATGTATTGTTGCAATCCAAAAAGTTCGGTATACGCAGTTAGAATGATGCTCGTATCACCATATTTAGTGACGCGTAAAACAATGCCCTTAGTGTTGTGTAACATATTTATCAGACGCGCTTGAACTGCTGCAAAAAGCGCAAGTCGTTTTGGGAGTATAAACGCAAATCGTTCACTTGGTATTTTAATTGAGTGATTCTTTCTACACCCATACCAAAGGCAAAGCCAGTATACTTTTCAGGATCTATACCAAAGTTTTTTAAGACATTAGGATGCACCATGCCACTTCCTAAAATTTCTACCCATCCGGTATGCTTACAAATATTACATCCTTTACCACTGCAGATTTGACAGCTAATATCCATCTCTGCACTAGGTTCTGTGAATGGAAAATAACTTGGACGGAATCTTACTTTCACTTCTTTACCAAACATTTCTTGTACGAAAAAATAAAGGGTTTGTTTTAAATCGGCAAAGCTTACATTTTCATCAATGTACAAACCTTCTACTTGATGGAAAAAACAATGCGCTCTTGCTGAAATAGTTTCATTGCGATATACACGGCCAGGACAAATCACACGAATGGGTGGCTTTTGTGTTTCCATTACTCTTGCTTGTACACTTGAAGTATGTGTTCTTAATAACCAAGCTGAATTATTATTTGTGGCTTCTTGCACATAAAAAGTATCCTGCATATCGCGGGCTGGATGATCCGCAGGTAAATTCATTGCTCCAAAATTATGCCAATCATCTTCTACCTCTGGCCCTTCTGCTACAGCAAATCCCAATCTTTTAAATATAGCCACCATTTGATTACGTACTAAATTCAAAGGATGTCTGGTGCCCACTGCAACTGGATCGCCTGGTAAACTGGTATCTATTTTAGTATTGGTTTCATCTGCTTCGCCTAATCCGGCCAATAAATTTTCAAGTTTTTCCTCGGCTAGAATTTTAAAAGCATTCAAAATTTGGCCAAAGTCTTTTTTCTGCTCCACAGGCACATTTTTCATCTCGCCCATGATTTGCTTGACCAAACCTTTGGTTCCCAAGTATTTAATTCGGTAGGCTTCCACGTCGGCAGAGGTAGTGGCTACCGTGGCGGCGATTTCTTTTTGGATGGTTTCGATTTGTGCTAAGAGCTGCTCCATGGTACGAAGATAAAATAAATCCTTACATTTGTTACTCGAGAAGTAATTATTACATGGAATACAATACAGCAAGAAGTATTATGGGGATGAGGGAGTATGGCCGTCACGTTCAAAAGATGGTAGACCATCTTATGACCATTGAAGATCGTGCCAAAAGACTAGAGCAGGCTCAGGTAGTGATTGAGCTCATGGGCTTTTTGAACCCCCAACTCAAAAATATAGAAGATTACAGGCATAAATTATGGGACCACTTGTTTTTTATGAGCAATTTCCAATTGGATGTGGATAGTCCTTATCCAATTCCTACCAAGGAAACCTACAAACAAAAGCCTGATCCTATTCCTTATCCTAAACGTAAAATTAAATATGCCCATTTAGGTAAAAACCTAGAATTGGTAATTGATAAGGCCATGGCGGAACAGGATCAAGAGAAAAAAGCAGGTTTTGCGCATGCCATTGCCCATTATATGAAATTGGCTTATAGCAACTGGCATAAAGAATTGGTACAAGATGATACGATTAGAGGAGAGTTAAATGCCATTACTGGTGGTCAACTTGAATTTAGCAACACCCCTTATATCAAACACCGCAATCAGAATTTTGAAAGAGACGAATACCGTCCTGC
>CAINEG010000223.1 GCA_903847655.1 uncultured Bacteroidota bacterium | reverse complement strand
TTGAACCCTATTTTTGCAGTCCTCAAAAGGGGGCATAGCTCAGTTGGTTTAGAGCATCTGCCTTACAAGCAGAGGGTCCGCGGTTCGAACCCGTGTGCCCCCACAGAATAAGAGAAAGGGTTTCAAGCAATTGAAGCCCTTTTGTTTTTTTTAAAATACCTTCGTTTCATGCAAGTTTTTACTACCCCAAGCAAAATTATCATCACCTGTCATAAATGGTTGGCCCCATCTTTGAATAAAGAAGTGCTGGCCTTAGGTTTTACCCCAGACAGAGTTTTCCAAACTGGTGTGGAATTAACAGGTACTGTTCAAGATTGTATTAAGTTGAATTTAAACTTAAGATGTGCCAGTCAAGTGATGTATTCCATTAAAGCTTTTATTTGTAATGACCCAGAGGAATTGTATAAAAACTTGGTGACAGTTAATTGGGAAAAATTAATTAAACCATCAGGGTATTTTTCTGTGACTAGTAATGTTTTTCATCCCACCATCTCTACTAATTTATATGCTAATTTAAAAGTAAAAGATGCCATTGTGGATAGAATGCGTGAAATAAGCAATCAACGTCCTTCAACTGGCTCTGAACTATCTGGGGCAGTGGTGTATTTGTTTTGGAAAAACGATGAAGCGGAAGTTTTCTTAGATACTTCAGGTGAAACCTTAGCCAAACATGGTTATAGAAAATTACCTGGTACAGCCCCCATGTTAGAAGCATTGGCTGCGGCAACTATATTAAGCACTAAATGGAATCATAAAGCAGCCTTTGTAAATCCAATGTGCGGTTCTGGTACCTTGGTCATTGAAGCAGCCTTAATTGCCACCAAACGTGCCCCTGGTTTATTGAGGTCTAATTATGCCTTTATGCATATAATAGGTTATGATGCTGCGGTGTATCAAATTGAAAAAGAAAAACTAAGTACTCAAATAATCAAACTACCAGGCTTACAAATCATTGCTTCTGATTTAAGTAAGAAGGCCATTGAAATTGCAAAAGCCAATGCAACGGTGGCAGGCGTGGCCCACTTAATTTATTTTCAAGATGGTGATTTTGAAACTACTAATATTCCTGTGGCAGAGGAAGGTGCGGTAATTATGTTTAATCCAGAATATGGAGAAAGATTGGGCGAGGAGCTTGAATTGGAAGCCACTTATGCAAGAATGGGAGACTTTTTAAAGAATAGTTGTAAAGGTTTTACCGGTTATATATTTACCGGCAATTTAGAATTAGCTAAGAAGATCAGATTAAAACCAAGCAGACGCATAGAATTTTACAATGCCACCATTGATTGTAGGTTATTAGAATATGAATTGTACGCAGGAACTAAAAGAGTGGACAAGTTAATAGAACCAATAGTTACTGTTTAGAAATTAATTTTTTATCGGAAATTTCTGATTGTGTATTAATAAGTACTTGGATGTCTCATAAATGATTTTAGTAAATTGATCCATTTGCTTTTGCACACTGTCATTTTTTACTGGCTCATTATTGACCACACTTTCAAATATGGGTTTATTGGGATTTTTTAATTGATACCCATAATAGTAGTCCTTATTCAATACCCCAATTTGTTGATTAAAGTCGTCGTATAAAAAGATAGTGTTATTGTTTTGTTGAACTGTAGTAAAAACGTTTTTACCCATGGTGGTATTGGTATAAGGAATATTACATAAGGAAGCAATGCTTGGCATTACATCCACCTGCGAAACTGGCATCGAATATTCTTTAGCTTTTAATATTTTAGGTGCATAAAATAAAAAGGGGATATGCATATTGGTTAACCCTTGTTCTGTAAAAGATTTAGGCAACATATTGCCTGCATCCCCTTTAATTCCATGATCGCCTATAAATACAAATAAAGTTTCATTAAAATATTTTTCTTTCTTAGCCGCTTCTATAAATTGTTCAATACAAAAATCGGTATAGCGAAAAGCATTGTACTCGTCATTGTTTTCAAAACCAAATTTTAACAAAGAATCTTTTGACACATTTTTCTTCTTAAAAATTTTTAAATCTTCAGCTGGAATGGTATAAGGACGGTGATTGTCTGCAGTTTGAATAATGGCAAAAAATGGATTTGTATTTTTGCTTAACGTTTTATTAGCTTCTAAGAATAAATCCTTGTCACTAATACCCCAAACATTAATCTCACTAGATTGATAACTACCTTGTTCAACTATATTTAAAT
>CAINEG010000222.1 GCA_903847655.1 uncultured Bacteroidota bacterium | reverse complement strand
GCACCATCTACAAACTTGTCGATGTTTTCTAATTCAACCGGCTCTCCAGAATTCAATGCCCAAAACATACTAGGCGCTCCTTCTGGTTCTAAGCCAATTATTTTTGTTTTGGGGGAGACTGTTTTAAAATATGTGCCCACCCCTGCTGTTAATCCGCCGCCGCCAACTGGTAAAAACAAATAATCAATAGGCGCATCGGTTAATGTTTTGATGTCTTCTAAAATTTCTACACCCACCGTAGCCTGTCCTGAAATAATGGCTGGATGATCAAATGGAGGAACAAAGGTCATGCCATGTTCGATGGTATAAGCCTTGGCGGCTACTGCCGTATCATCAAAAGTATCCCCTACCAATTTTACCTCCACAAATTCTTCTCCAAACATTTTTGTTTGCGATACTTTTTGTTGAGGAGAAGGAATGGGCATAAATACCACGCCTTTTACACCTAATTTTTTACAACTGTAAGCAAAGCCCTGTGCATGGTTGCCCGCACTGGCACAGACCACGCCTTTGGCCAATTGCTCGGCCGACAACTGACTCATCATATTGTAGGCGCCTCTTATCTTATAAGAACGCACAATTTGTAAGTCCTCTCTCTTTAAATAAACACTGCACTGGTATTTGCGGGATAAATTGGCATTGTATTGAAGTGGGGTATGACTCACCACCGACTTCAATCTTTTTGCTGCTCCCTCAATATCCAGTGCAGGCTTATTTATATGCTTTACTTCACTCATTTTCTTTCTCTTTTATATTATTCTTTTTAGAATAATAATTATCAAACCACTTGCTTATTTTGCTGGTTGATTCTCTGGACGTAAACTTCTTACAGTTTTTCCAGCCTGCCACATTTCACTATTGTGTAATTCGGCCAATTCAACTTCTAATTTCTCACGGTAATCTGCTTTACTGTTTAAATCGATAGAACGTGCAGATTCTTGTCCAGTTGCTACGCTCTTATATAAATCGCTGAATACAGGTAAAGTAGCATCACGGAATTTTTTCCACCAATCCAAAGCACCTCTTTGTGCGGTGGTTGAACAGTTGGCATACATCCAATCCATTCCATTTTCTGCCACCAGTGGCATCAATGATTGTGTCAACTCTTCAACAGTTTCATTGAATGCTTCAGAAGGACTATGTCCGTTTTTACGCAATACCTCATATTGGGCTGCAAAGATACCTTGAATTGCGCCCATTAAAGTGCCTCTTTCACCAGTTAAATCAGAAAATACCTCTTTTTTGAAATCGGTCTCAAACAAATAGCCTGATCCAATGGCAATTCCTAAGGCAATCACTCTATCCCATGCTTTTCCTGTGGCATCTTGGAAGATGGCATAACTAGAATTCAAGCCACGTCCTTGTAAAAACATTCTTCTTAATGAAGTTCCAGAACCTTTAGGGGCTACTAAGAAGACATCCACATCCGAAGGAGGGATGATACCAGTTTGTTCATTGAAGGTGATACCAAAGCCATGAGAAAAATACAAAGCCTTCCCAGGTGTTAAATGTTTTTTAACGGTGGGCCACATCGCGATTTGTGCTGCATCACTTAATAAATAACAAATAATAGTTCCTTTTTCTAAGGCTTCTTCAATTTCAAATAAACTAGTACCTGGTACAAATCCATCAGCGATGGCTTTATCCCAACTTTTAGAATTCTTACGTTGACCAACAATGACATTGACACCATTTTCTTTTTGGTTCAATGCTTGACCTGGTCCTTGAACACCATAGCCAATCACTGCTATTGTTTCATTTTTTAATACTTCTTGTGCTTTTGCTAATGGAAACTCTTCACGAGTGACTACATTTTCTTCTGTTCCGCCAAAATTTAATTTTGCCATTTTAGTTTAAATTTAATTTGTGTTGTTTTATTAATTAATTGATTGTTATTGAAATTTATTTTTATTCTTGATTACATGGTAAATACCGCTTCTCTCTTGCCTAGGTATTCATTTTCAATGACGTCCTCGCTAGGTTCTCTTTTTTCAAAGTCTTTTAACTTTTCATGAAAGCCACTACTTTCCTTGATGATGGCCACTCTTGCACTTCTTACAAATTCTACCAAACCGAAGGGCTCCAAGGCTTTCATTAACTTATTGGTTTCCTCTCTATGGCCGGTAGTTTCAAATACAATAAAATCTTTACGGATGGCTACTGCACGTGCGCCATATTCTCTTAATAGTCTTTCTACTTTTACTTTTTCGGTAATTTCTTCCGACAATACTTTATACAAAGCCAATTCCTGCCAAACAATTTCATCGTTGGTATTATAATAAGCTTTCAATACCTCTACTTGCTTTTCGATTTGTCTTACTACTTTTAAGACAATATCTTGTGACTCCATCACCACAATTGTAAAACGATGGATGCCTGCAATTTCTGAAGGAGAGGTATTTAAACTTTCGACATTTATTTTTCTGCGCGAAAAAATAATGGCAATACGATTCAACAACCCTACTTGGTTTTCGGTATACACCGTGATGGTGTATTCTTGTTTTTCGGTATTTGTTTCCATATAATGAGTTCTTTTATTTTAATCTTATTTCAGATACACTGCAACCCTGTGGTACCATTGGGAATACATTGTTCTCTTTTCCAACCATTACTTCTAACATATAGGACCCTTTATGTGCCAACATAGTTTCAATGGCGTTGACTAAATCTTTTCTGTCTTCTACCTTAGCCCCTGCAATGCCGTATGCCTTGGCCACCATCACATAATCGGGACTTTGAATGTCTACAAAAGAATAACGTTTTTCATTGAATAGTTCCTGCCACTGACGCACCATGCCTAAAAACTGATTGTTTAAAATCATAATTTTTACTTCTACCCCAGTTTGCATAATAGTACCAAATTCTTGAATGGTCATTTGAATGCCGCCATCTCCAATCACTGCAATTACCGTTCTATCAGGTGTACCAAACTTAGCACCAATAGCTGCTGGCAAACCAAAACCCATCGTACCTAATCCGCCTGAAGTAACATTGCTTCTGGTTTCATTAAATTTTGCATACCTGCATGTTACCATTTGATGCTGTCCCACATCAGTCACCATCACTGCATTGCCCTTAGTGGTTTCATTCACAATTCTAATCACTTCACCCATGGTCATTTCTTTACCAGTTGGATATATTTCTTCTTTAATGCACTGATCGTATTCTTTCTGTGTATAATCAGCAAAAACTTTTAGCCACTCGCTTCTATCTTTTTGTTGAATGCCTAATGTAAGTAATGGTAGTGTTTCTTTGCAATCACCCCATACGCCCACGGTTGCTTTTACATTTTTATCAATCTCCGATGGATCAATATCCAAATGAATAATTTTAGCCTGCTTGGCATACTTGTCCAATCTTCCAGTGACACGATCATCAAAACGCATACCCACAGCGATCAATACATCACACTCATTGGTTAATACATTTGGGCCATAATTTCCATGCATGCCTAACATGCCCACATTTTGTGGATGATCGGTGGGTAGTGCACTCAAACCTAGGATGGTCCAAGCGGCTGGCATCCCAGACTTTTCTATAAACTTTTTAAATTCTTTTTCTGCCTTACCTAAAATAACTCCTTGTCCAAAAATGACCAATGGTTTTTTTGCATTGTTGATTAAAGCCACCGCTTCATCTATATAATTTTTTCGAATGACAGGCTTAGGTCGATAACTTCTGAGATGATTGCATGGTGTATACCCTTCATAATCGAAAGATTGTATTTGTGCATTCTTGGTAATATCTATTAGTC
>CAINEG010000221.1 GCA_903847655.1 uncultured Bacteroidota bacterium | reverse complement strand
GTTCCGTATTATTTTTATTTGCTTCATTTAATCCTTTGTATTTTTTTGCACTAACAAAATCTGTAAAGTGAAATCCTACTATCGAAAATCATTCTACTCCAATTTTTATTTCGTAATTTACTACTTGTAATTGATTGAAAACAAACCTTTATGATAGTTTTCATTTATTCCACCTCTTGACCTTGATTTACCCCCTGTTTTCCTTTAAAAAACACAAAAGCTGCTTCAAAATTAGCCGAGGCTTCCCCCCAATAAAAAGGGTCTATGAATTTTACTTCATAAACCCTTACTAAAATATTTGATGTTGAATTATTTCGTCGCTAAAGGAAGATCAGAGTTTGATAAATCTCTATGTAGTTTCCATTTGCCATCTTCTTTTTTCCAAAGAACGATATATTTACCCTTGTCTATTTGTACATCATCCTTTGTTTTAATTTCAAATACACCTTCTTCAGTAATGTAGTTTTCGTCGCCCCACACTTCTAAGGTAGTCAAGTCAATTTTACTAAGCCCGGCGCGGAAATAACCACCCCAAACTGTTGCTAATTGATCTTTTCCTTTCACCGAAGGCATATTATCTAACATAACCGAACCATCCGTACTATAAGCTGCTGCCATAGCCACTGAATCACCCTTGGCCATAATTTCACCGATAGCATCATTGGCTGCTTCAATTTCTGTTTTAGCTTTAGCCAAATCGAATGCTGGTTTTGTTTCTGATTGGCATGCATATAAACTAGATGCAATCATTGCGAAGAATAATAGTTTTTTCATTTTTTTTGTTTTTTGAATGTGCAATTAACTATACCTAAAGCCTCAAACAATAAAATTGAACTGTTTTTTTGTTCCTTCTTGCGATTTTGGGACAAAAATCAATAGAAATTCTCTTTGAATGGTAATACGGCGGTGGGATTCTACCCCCTTTTTTACTATTTTATAATATTTCAAATTGAATTTGCTATTATCAATGCTTATTATTTAGTCTGCAGCATAAAACTTTCTATACAATTGCCCTGTTATAAAAACAGCATTGTTGTCCTTATTCTTATTTGCCCATGCTTTAAATTTAGGATGGTCATGAATGGTTTTATAGTCTTTTTCTGAAGTCCAATGTCCAATGGTGCAATTTCTATAGGTTTTAGTGGTATCGGATGCATCTAATTTAAAATGGCTGTAATAATTCTTAGGGAATCCCATCTCAGCCATAATCGTATTAATTTCCTTCAAGCTAGCGATATAGGTTTTCTCCATATCTGCATTTTTTACATCATAAAAGTGAATAGAGTTGATTGCTTTTTGAGCTGTGGCTGTCATGTTAAAGCCAATTGCGCTAAGCATTAGTAAAAAAATAATTTTTTTCATAGTTGTTTTAGGTTTTTGTTTATCTAATATAATCTAAATTCAATATATAAATTTAAGATTTTTTTCTAAATCGTTTTTTTTCTTTTACATACATGGGTGGAATGAGGGTTGCAATGCCATCTATCATCTTCAAAAATTCCATATACTTAATTCTATATTAGGCGACTAATGCTGGCATTGAAACTGATGACTATTTATTCTGTTTCACCTCTTTTAACCTGTTTTTTAAAATCCCAAACCTGACCGGAACATCTACTAAATAAAAAAGGGTCTACGATTTTAATTTCGTAAACCCTTTTCAAAAGATGTATCTTTTATTATTTCATTAATTCATTAATACCGGTGGCATCATAATAATCCCACTCTCTAATAATTTTACCGCCTTTTATAGCGTTAGCTTGGTAAAAGTTGACATATACTTTTTTATCACCCTTGCTAAAAGTTAATCCGCAATAAATATGTGTATAATTTACTGCCCCTGTTTTCCCTCAAAAACACAAAACTTGGCAGGAATTTGGCCCAAAATAAAAAACCACCTATGAAACAAATCATAGGTGGTTGAGTTCCAAGTGGGCCCACCAGGGCATGATCCTGGGACCCCCTGATTATGAGGGTTTCTGGTGGTATTCTATACCTTTTCTTTTATT
>CAINEG010000220.1 GCA_903847655.1 uncultured Bacteroidota bacterium | reverse complement strand
TATAGCTAATTCCTTGATCCTCAATTAAAATTGGGATTACACATTTTTATTGATTTGATGTTGGTAATTCAAGCCCTTGCTTACGAGGCACTTTTGTACCTTCGCGTCAACTTAAAAGAATAAGTCAATTACAATGGAAATAACTGTTAAAACCGCACAGCAACTTAGGCTCACTGAAGAAGAATTTGAAAGTATAAAAGCTAAATTAGGTCGTACCCCCAATTTCACAGAGCTCTGTGCTTTTAGTGGCATGTGGTCTGAACATTGTAGTTATAAAAATTCTATTAAATGGTTAAAAACTTTACCGCGTGATGGTGGAAGAATGTTGGTGGCTGCTGGGGAAGAAAATGCAGGATTGATGGACATAGGCAATGACTATGGCGTGGTATTTAAAATTGAATCCCATAATCACCCAAGTGCATTGGAGCCTTTTCAAGGGGCGGCCACTGGAGTGGGTGGTATTCAAAGAGATATTTTTACGATGGGGGCAAGACCCATTGCTTCTTTAAATAGTTTGCGTTTTGGTAATTTAGAAGACAAAAAAACAAAAGGTTTATTGGCTGGCGTGGTGCATGGTATTGGTCATTATGGAAATTGTTTTGGTGTACCTACGGTGGGTGGTGAATTGTATTTTGAAGATTGTTACCATACCAATCCTTTAGTGAATGCAATGAGTGTAGGCATTGTGAAAGCAGGCAAAACAGTGAGTGCCATTGCATTGGGCGAAGGCAATCCGGTTTTCTTTGTAGGTAGTGCCACGGGTAAAGATGGTATTGGTGGTGCAAGTTTCGCCTCTGCAGAAATTACGGCAGACAGTGTAGAAGATTTACCTGCGGTTCAAGTAGGAGATCCTTTCCAAGAAAAAAAATTATTAGAAGCTTGTTTAGAAGTCATAGAAACTGGTGGCGTAGTGGGTATGCAAGACATGGGTGCGGCAGGTATCATTTGTTCTACCGCAGAAATGAGTGCCAAGGGTCAAGTGGGCATGCGCATTGATTTAGATAAAGTGCCTACACGTCAACAAAACATGAAAGCATGGGAATTGTTGTTAAGCGAAAGTCAAGAAAGAATGTTGATGGTGGTAGAAAAAGGAAAAGAAGCACAAGTGCTTGCTGTATTTGAAAAATGGGATTTGTCTTGTAGCAATATTGGTGAAGTAACTTCTGATGGATTATTAAACTTTTATATGCACGGAGAATTAGAAGCTTCTTTACCTGCTTATGAATTAGTCTTAGGTGGAGGTGCGCCTCAATATACTAGAGCGTATAAGGAACCCGCTTATTTAGCAAAAGTGAATGCTTTTGAAATGGCCTCTGTTGCTGATGTAACCAACTTACAAGAGACCGTAAAGCAAATGGTAGAAATTCCAAACATTGCTTCAAAGCGTTGGATCTATACACAATACGATAGTATGGTGGGTGCTGCCAATACTTCTACCAATGCGCCAAGTGATGCATCAGTAGTGATTGCAAAAGGAACAGGCAAGGCCTTGGCTATGACCGTAGATTGTAATAGTAAATATGTTTATGCAAATCCTGAAGTGGGTGCCATGATAGCAGTAGCAGAAGCTGCAAGAAATATTGTTTGTTCTGGTGGCGAACCCATTGGAGTTACCAACTGTTTAAACTTTGGAAATCCTTATGATCCTGAAGTATATTATCAGTTTGTAAAATCGGTAGAAGGGATGGGAGCGGCTTGTAGAAAATTTAATACCCCTGTTACAGGTGGTAATGTAAGTTTCTACAATCAAAACCCC
>CAINEG010000219.1 GCA_903847655.1 uncultured Bacteroidota bacterium | reverse complement strand
CAGTCAACTTCACGACACTGAAATGTTGGGTCGTAACATCGTAGTTAACGAGTCAACTCCACGTCCTGAAGGCGAAAGAACCTTCAAGAAGAAGCCTTATGGTGCTGGTGGTGGCGGTGGTGGATTTAATCGCGGCGGCTCTGGCGGCGGCGGTGGATTCAATCGCGGCGGTACTGGCGGCGGTTACAATCGTGACCGTGGTGGAAATGGTGGTGGTGAATACAATAGATATTAATCAACTGTACACAACTTAACCGTTACAATACATTACAAAATCCTTTCCGTTTATTCGGGAGGGATTTTTTTTGCCCTTTATTTTTTAACTTCATAGCATCTTAATCTAAAAACAAATTCTTTATGAAACAAAATCCAATCATTGGATGCATGAGATGGGGCGTCTGGGGTGAAAACTTTACAACTGCTCAATATGATACCATCATCAACCAATGCCTTGAAATTGGTTTGACTCAATTTGACCACGCAGATATCTACGGACATTATACCACCGAAGCCGATTTTGGTTCAGCACTAAAAGGTAATTCAAGCCTTAGGGGCAAATTGCAGTTGATGACTAAAACAGGCATTCAGATGCTGACGCCCAATAGACCAAATCATGCAATTAAGTCCTATAATACCAGTACTAAACATATAAAAGAGTCGGTAGAGACTTCTTTAAAAAATTTACATACCGATTATATTGATACCCTTTTGATTCACCGACCAGATATCTTACTAGATCCTATTGCGGTGGCTGAATGTATAGCCCAATTAAAAAAAGAAGGTAAGGTTAAAAGCTTTGGCGTATCCAACTTTAGTACCAGTCAAGTTGAACTTTTGGCCAAACATACTTTAATAGAACATCATCAAGTTGAAATTTCAGTAACACAATTAAGTGCCTTTAATGATGGGGTCTTGGATCAATGCCAATTAAAAAATATCTCAGCACAAGCATGGTCACCATTGGGTAATGGACTATTCACAGATAAAACAGAAAAAAACATTCGCATACTTTCCACTGCGGAGGAGTTAGCTGCGCAATATGAAACTGGCGTGAATGAAATTCTACTTGCTTTCTTGTATGCACATCCATCCAATATTGTTCCTGTAATAGGCACGACTCAATTTGAAAGAATCAAGCAAGCCAAAGCGGCTATGAAAATTGCACTTGCCACTGAAGATTTTTATAAACTATGGTGTGCTTCTACAGGAGCAGAAGTAGCCTAATAATATTTACAGCACTTACACATTTACACTTAAAGAACTATGGAAAAAGGATACTGGGAAAAAATAGCACCTACTTACGAAACTGAAATTTTTGACGTTTTAAAAAACGACAAGTCGGGCAAAATTGTAAAAGCTATTTTAAGTTTTGCAGGACCTAAAAAATCGGTGATAGATATAGGTTGTGCCGTAGGCAAATGGATGCCAGTGCTCTCACCTGTATTTGGCAAAGTGCAAGCCATAGATATTTCTAACAATAATTTAAAAATTGCCGCTAAAAAATATCCCAACTATACCAACATTACCTACGAGAGAGTAGATATGTCGGCAACTACGGTGAAGGTTAAAAAATACGATGCAGCTATTTGTATTAATGCTATTCTAACTTCTTCATTAAAAAAGAGAAACTTGTTTTTTAAACATATGGCTTCCTTTATTAAAAAGGGTGGAGACTTAGTGCTAGTAGTTCCTTCGCTTGAATCAAAATTATTTAGTCATATCATTGCCAACAAATACAATGTGGATGATGCTAAAAATGATAAAGCCCCTACTGGCAAAAGAGCCATTGGTCAAATACGATTTATAAAAGATGGCGTCACCGATATTGATGATGTGCCTACCAAACATTTTTTAAAAGAAGAATTGGAACTTTTATTATCACTAGCAGGATTTACCGTGGAAAAAGTTGAAAAGATTAATTACAAATGGTCTACTGAATTTCATAAACCACCTAGTTGGTTGAAAACTCCGCAGCCATGGGATTGGATGGTGAAAGCAAAGAAGAAATAAGCAGTAAAGATTTACATTTCATCTCACTTAATTAAAAGTCAACAATCAACGGTTGACTTTTTTATTTCTTATAACTACCAATGCATAGATTTAGTAGTAGTAATGTTGAGGTAGGGGCAAAAAAAATCCTCATCAAATAAATGATGAGGATCTTTAATAAATAAGGCAGCTACCTACTCTCCCAGGAAAACCCAAGTACCATCGGCCATGGGGGACTTAACTTCT
>CAINEG010000218.1 GCA_903847655.1 uncultured Bacteroidota bacterium | reverse complement strand
CTGAACCTAATGCCATCTTAGATTTAAGCCAGGCTTATCGCGATTATTCGAGTAAATCTACCCGAAAAATAAGCCTAATAAACAACCGAAAAGACGTATTCATCGAAGATGATTTTGTAATTAAGTCGGCAACAGAAGTCGCCTGGGGAATGACAACGGATCAGTCGATTGAGATTTTACCTAGCGGAAAAGCCATTCTCAGAAATGCGACCATTACAACAAAAACATTGGAAGCTGAAATCATCAGTCCTGCGGGTGCAAAATTCACGATTGAATCGGCTAGTAAATCGGCACCCGAAAAATTAAACACGGGAACGCAAAGGCTAATGGTCAGGATTGCCAATCAAACAGGAAATGTTAAATTGCAAATAAAACTAAGCCCTAAAGGCTAAAACTAAACCTCCAATTTATGAAAAAACACTTGCTCTATGTAAGCTTAATTTTGATTTCTGCTTTGGCAGAAGCACAAGTAACTCCTCGTAATTTTTTAGCGAAAGCCTTCAGTAAAGAAATGGTGCAAAAGGCGCTCATTTCGCAAAAAGACTACAAACCATATCCAAAAACACGTGCTGAATGGGTCAATATCATCCCTGAAGATGAGCAAAAACAAATCATTAAAAGAGCTGAATCGGTTTTAAATAAGCCTGTTCCAGTGATTGATGCTACGCTTCTAATGGAATATGTACGATCGGGTGATCGAGAGGAACATGGTAAAATTTCGTTTGGAAAACGAAATAGTCTCATGGAGCTCGTGATTGCGGAGACACTGGAGGACAAAGGCCGTTTTACTGAAAAAATCATGAATTATGTCTGGTCCATTTGTGAAGAGACCTATTGGGGAGTTCCTGCACACTTGTCGGTCCAAAAAGCGAGAAGTGGAATGCCGGATGCTGAGGACCCAACGGTCGATTTATTTGGGGCAGAAACTGCTGTGGGTCTAGCGCTGACCGACTATTTTGTGGGGGACAAATTGGATAAAATTTCTAAGCTTTTACGTAAACGAATTTACTTCGAGGTCAATAAAAAAATCCTAACACCCATTTTAGACCAAGATCGGTATAGTTGGCTCAGTAAAACCCGCGCCGTAAACAACTGGAACCCGTGGATCATCTCAAATGTGATGTTGGCCAATTTACTTTTGGAAAAAAATGAAGCTACTCGGCTTTCACATGTGTACACCCACATGAACTACTTAGACCTATACTTTAATGGTTTAGGAGATGATGCGGGTTGTGATGAAGGTCCATCGTATTGGTTTGCCGCGGGAGCAAGTGCCTTTGATGCACTCCAAGTATTGGCTTCGGCGACCAATGAAAAATGTGAAATCTATAAAGAGCCATTCATCCAAAAAATGGCTTCATATGTATATAAGATGCATATTTCCAATGACTACTTCGTGAATTTTGCCGATGCGGATCCTACCTTAAAGCCGGATGGCATCATGCTGTACCGTTTTGCTAAGGCGCTAAATGATGCTCCTTTGATGGCTTTTGGTCAGTGGGCTACCCAAAATTTTGATCCGGCCATCAGTATGACAGGATATCAAAAACACCGACATCTTTGGAATTTAATGGCTTTTAGTTCCATGCCAAAAGAAAAAGTAGCTCATCCAGAGCTGGGTGATTATTGGTTTAATGACATCCAAGTAGTGACGGCAAGACATAAAGACTTATTTTTTGCGGCGCATGGCGGACATAATGCTGAGTCTCATAACCATAATGATGTGGGCGATTTTGTCTATTATG
>CAINEG010000217.1 GCA_903847655.1 uncultured Bacteroidota bacterium | reverse complement strand
CAATGATTACTTTTTGGAAACGTCTATCCAATGCACCATCTTTTTCAATATGCATTCTGTATTCATCTAATGTAGAAGCACCAATACATTGTAATTCACCACGCGCTAAGGCAGGCTTAAATATATTAGATGCATCTAATGAACCGCTTGCACCACCAGCTCCAACTATAGTATGTATTTCATCAATAAATAAAATAACGTCTCTGTTTTTTTCTAATTCGGTCATGATGGCTTTCATACGCTCTTCAAACTGACCTCTGTATTTTGTACCTGCAACAAGCGCTGCTAAGTCTAAAGAAATAACGCGTTTATCAAATAATACACGGCTTACTTTTCTTTGCACAATGCGTAAGGCCAAACCTTCTACAATAGCGGTCTTACCCACTCCCGGCTCACCAATTAAAATGGGGTTATTCTTTTTTCTTCTACTTAAAATTTGACTTACTCTTTCTATTTCTGCTTCACGACCTACAATAGGATCCAATGAATCCATTTCGGCTAACTTAGTAATATCACGACCAAAATTATCCAATACAGGTGTCTTAGATTTATTAGGACTGGCTGGTTTAGCTTTTGCTGCTGCACCATAGGCGCCTGATCCACCTCTTTTTTCTTCTTCAAATTCATCCTCTCCTTCTTCAGGAAATTCTGCACTCGGCGGGTTGATGGGTTCAGCGCTAGAGCCAATAATACCTAACTCAGTTCTAAATAAATCATAGTCAATATCAAATTGATTTAGAATTTGAGTAGCTATGTTTTCTTTGTTTTTTAAAATGCTTAAAAGCAAATGTTCGGTTTCTACCATGGGGCTTTTTAAAGCCTTGGCTTCCAAAACTGTCACACGGATTACTTTCTCGGCTTGTTTGGTTAAAGGCAAACTATTGATATTGGCCACATTTTTACCCGACTTATCCTTTACCGCCAATTCAATTTCTTTTCTTAATTCGGCAAGATTTACATTCAATTGCTTTAATACCTTGATGGCCGTATTCTCTTGATCTCTGATAAGTCCAAGCATTAAATGCTCGGCACCTATAAAGTCATTACCTAATCTCAAAGCCTCTTCACGACTATAAGAGATGATTTCCTTAACTTGTGTTGAAAAATTATTATCCATAGAATTAATTGGAGCTGTTACAAGAATAACGAATATTTTTGACCTAAAGTATGTTAAGTATTACTTGTTATTAACCATTTATTGATTAACCCCTATGCAATACAAATCCGAACAAAAGGAGAAGTTTACAGTCGTTACCCTTCTTGAAAATAGTCTTAGTTCAAATCTCGTGCCAGAATTGGCCGAATTGACTAGTAAAATTGGCGCCCAGGCCCCTAAAAATCTGGTACTTAACTTTTCAAAGGTGGCCCATTGGGAACTCCCTGTTATTGAACAATTGGCCAATGCCCAACAGGCCTTTTATGATAATAATACCTCATTTGTCATTTGCTGCCTGTCAGATAGCCTTCAGGAAGTACTAGATTTGACCGATTACGCCGAAGTGATGAATATGACCCCTACCGAATCAGAGGCCTGGGACATTGTACAAATGGAAGAAATAGAACGAGAGCTCCTAGACAGCGATGATATGGAGTTTTCGACCCAAGAATAGGCCTAGAATCGGTCAATATTAGTTATTTTCGCCGTCATGATTACTTCTCAAACCATACAACAAATCACCAGCCGAATAGACATCATTGATGTGGTGGGTGAATTTGTGAAGTTGAAAAAGAGAGGTACCAATTACATAGGCAATTGTCCTTTCCACAACGAAAAGACCCCTTCTTTTACAGTTTCTCCTGCCAAAGAAATTTACAAATGTTTTGGCTGTGGCAAAAGTGGCAATACCATCACTTTTTTGATGGAGCATGAAAAATACAGTTATGTAGAATCTCTAAGGTGGTTAGCGGCTAGGTACAATATTGAAATAGAAGACACAGAAACCAGCCCAGCCCAAAAAATAGCCCAACAAGTAGCAGATAGTTTGTATGCCATCAATCATTTTGCGATGGACTTTTTTGCCAAGCAATATTGGGAAACAGAATCTGGCGAGGCCATTGCCCAAAGCTACATGCAACATAGAGGTTTTTTAAAACCCATTGTAGAAAAATTTAAGATTGGCTACAACCCCTCTGATCGAGATAGTTTGGCCAAGGCTTTAATTCAAAATCAATTCAATCCAGAACTTTTTGCCAAAACAGGATTGGTGGTAGAACGCAATGGAGAGTGGCAGGACAATTATAGAGACCGTATTATTTTTCCCATTCACAATACCACCGGAAAAATCATTGGCTTTGGGGCAAGGCAGATTGCCAAGAACGAAAAGTCGCCCAAATACATCAACTCACCAGAGAATGAAATTTATGTAAAAAGTAAGATTTTATATGGCTCTTATTTTGCAAGAACATCTATTGATAAATTAAATGAGTGTTTACTCGTTGAAGGGTATACCGATGTAGTGAGTTTGCACCAAGCTGGGATTGAAAATGTGGTGGCCAGTGGTGGTACTTCTTTAACCATTGATCAGTTAAGGTTGATCAAAAAATATACGCAGAACCTTACCATTATTTATGATGGTGATGCAGCAGGTGTGAAAGCAGCCTTACGTGGATTAGATATGGCCTTGGAAGAAGGCTTGAATGTTCAATTGGTATTGATCCCTGACAAAGAAGATCCAGACAGTTATGTCAATAAAGTGGGGCCAGATGCTTTTAGAGAATTTGTACAATCGGCTAAAAAAGATTTTGTTTTATTCCAATTGGAAGTGCAGTTAAAAGAAGTGGGTGGAGATTTGAATAAGAAGAATGCCTTGGTGAATCAGATTGCAGAAACTTTGAGTAAGATCAATAAGCCTGAAGACTTTACCAAGCTGCAAGAATATGTAAGAAAATGCGCTTCCCTACTGCGTATTGACGAAACAGGTTTGACACAACTAGTGAACAAGTTTAAACGTGATAAGATAGTAAAGGAAGAAAAGAAAATGTCTTATGATGAAGCGGCTATTTTGATGCCTAGTTTTCCTAAGGAAAGCGATGCGGACAACGACAATGATTTATTTGTAGATAGAGATTTAGCACATGAAAAAAATCTGGTGCGCTTGGTGGTAGAATATGGCAATGAGCCAGGACCTAAAGATAAAAAAGTAGCCGATTGGGTTTTTGAAGAAATTGAATCCTTCCCTTTAGAAAATACCGATATGGTTTATTTAATGGACGCTTATAAAAAATGGACCAGGGAAGGTAAATTAGCCAATAGTAAAACACTGCAATACCACGAGGACGAGCGTGTTCAAAAATGGGCCGTGAATTTATTTGAACCAGAACATGAACTCAGTCAAAGATGGAATGAAAAGCTAGGTAAACCAGAACGCGAAGAAGCTAAAAATTTTATACTAGAAATTGAAATTGGCCTGATGTACTATAAACTTAGAAAGGTGAAAAAAATGATTGGTCAAAATCAATTGGATTTAGAAACTGCCCCAGAAAAAGAACAAATACAATTGTTGCAAATACACAAGCACTTAAAAGAGGTGGAGCGTGAATTGACCCAAGGCATTGGAACAGTGATCTTAAAGTAATTAGAGTAAGGTTTATTAAAATTTT
>CAINEG010000216.1 GCA_903847655.1 uncultured Bacteroidota bacterium | reverse complement strand
GCAACGCTTTTTCAGAAGCTTGTAAAGCTTCATTACTAAAATCAAGCGTACCTCTGTATTGGCTTTGTAGTATAAAAAAGCGAACCGTCATGGGCGTATACGCTTGCGTTAGCTCATGATGATTCCCGGAAAATAATTCACTTAACTTAATCACATTGTTATAACTCTTTCCCATTTTACGACCATTGATTGTAATCATATTATTATGCATCCAATAACGTGCAGGAATTTCATGATTGCATACGGTGCTTTGCGCAATCTCACATTCATGGTGTGGAAATTGTAAATCCATGCCACCCCCATGTATATCAAACTTTTTACCTAAATACTTGGTAGCCATTGCGGAACATTCAATATGCCAACCCGGAAACCCTTCGCCCCAGGGGCTTTGCCAGCGCATAATATGTTCTACCGGTGCGTTTTTCCATAAAGCAAAATCAACTTTATTTTTTTTCTCATCTTGATTATCTAACTCCCGCGTGGTATCCAATTGGTCTTCCAAATTACGACCACTCAAAATACCATAAGGTTGATTTTTTTGGGAATAGTCCTCATTGTATTTTAAAACATCAAAATAAATGGAGCCATTCGCTTCATATGCATACCCATCCTGCATAATTTTTTTAATCATTTCAATTTGTTCAATAATATGTCCAGTTGCAGTAGGTTCGATACTTGGCGGTAAATTATTAAACTGATCCATCGCCCAATGATACAAGTGCGTGTATTTTTGCACGAGTTCCATGGGTTCTAATTTTTCTAGAATTGCTTTTGAAGCTATCTTATCATCTGCCACCTTTCCTTCTTCTTCAAAATGTCCTGCATCTGTTATATTTCTGACATAGCGCACCTTATAGCCTAGATGCATTAAAAAGCGATACACCACATCAAAAGTGATAAATGGACGTGCATGCCCCAAATGACTTTCACCACTTACGGTAGGTCCACAAACATACATACCTACATTAGGTGCATTTAATGGTTCAAAAACTTCCTTTTGACGTGTTAGTGAGTTGTATAGCTTGAGTGGCATAATGTGTATTGCCTCAAAGATATTTTATTTTCAATAAATAATTAAGGTTAATTCTTAATCAATTGCAGGTCTGCCATGATCATATGATGATCACTTAAGTTTTCGTCTAATGATTCCCAGCCTTTTGTTTTCCAAGAAGCATTGGATAAGATATAATCAATGCGAAGGGTTGGTGAAATACCCAAATAAGAAGCACCAATACCAAATCCCTTTTCTAAAAAAGAATCGGACCAATCACCCCTTATTGTTTTGTAGGTATAGGAGCTTGGTACATCATTGAAGTCACCTGTGATGATACTCGGATAGGGACTTGCATCTAAATATTTTTTAACTATTTGCGCTTGTACTGCACGTTCTACAAAAGCAGTACGCATTTTTCGAAGCACCCCCTTTTTGCCACTAATATCAATACTATTCGCCTGAGCGGTTGCTTCTAAGGCGATAAAATCATTCTGTTTAAATCGATAAGATGCCAGGTGGGTTGTAAAAACACGAATGGT
>CAINEG010000215.1 GCA_903847655.1 uncultured Bacteroidota bacterium | reverse complement strand
ATGCAGGTGGTGTGGTAGGAGGTTATACCAATGGCAACGATTTGGTTTTTAGAATTGCAGTGAAGCCAACCTCTTCAACACCTAAAGAGCAAACTACTTTGAATTGGGAAACCAATGAACAAGAAATATTTTCAGTTAAAGGAAGACATGATTTATGCATAGCGCTTAGAGTGCCTGTGGTATTGGAAGCGGTGACGGCAATCGTGCTTGCAGACTTGATGTTTATTGATCAAAAAATTCCAAGAATTATTAAAAAATAATAAATTATGGAAAGCGAATACATTTACCATATCACTTCTAAAGAAGAATGGGAACAAGCCAAGGCCAATAAGGAGTATCTGCCAAAAAATTATGAGCAGGATGGTTTTATACATTGCTCCATCGAAAAACAAATACCAGGCGTATTGGATCGTTTTTATAAAAATCAAACAGGCTTAGTTAAATTAAAAATTGAAAAAGAAAAAGTACAAAGACCTGTTCTGTTTGAACTAGCGCATGACTTAGATGAGTTGTTTCCTCATATTTATGGCGCTTTAAATTTGGACAGCGTGGTAGACGTTGAAGCTATTGCATAAATCAAAAATCATGTTTGCTAAAAGTATTTTGTTGGGTATTTTACTGATGCCTATATTTTCTTTTGCACAGAATTTATATCTAAATAATAATTTAGCTACTGAAAATTTATTGGATAGTCATTACATCTCAAAGTATCAAAATAAAATTAATACCAGCCGTATTAAAATAGAATTGAATCATGTAACTGGCGTGGCAAGTTTTTATAGTACCAATTTGGATAGTACAATGACGGCTACAGGGGAAGTATTTTTAAATAGAAAGTATACTGCCGCAAGCAATATTTATAAATTAAATACCATTGTTAGGGTGACTAATTTGCGCAATGGCAAATCTGTATTGGTCCGAATCAATGACCGCATGCATTCCAATATGCTTAAAAAGGGAAGAATTATAGATTTAAGTCAGGCAGCCTCTAAAAGAATTAATATAAGGTCCAATGGCATTGAAAGAGTGGTGGTAGATGGCCTTGGTTATTCCAAGTCTAATCCAAAACGACAATAGTATTTTAAAGTATTTCGCCTAAATTTGTTAGGTATTAAACATCCAAGAAGCACATGAAAAAAGTTTTATTATTCCTAGTTACCCTTGCTACAAGTATGGCCATTAAAGCACAAGATACTATAAGTACCAAAGGGGCTTCGATTGGGTTTAAAATTGGTGCTTTAGATTTTAAAAAAACCAATGCAACAGACAATCTAACTAAAACGGTACCCTATGCTGGCTTGCAATTTTTCAAGGGAATCAATCCTAATTTAGATTTGATGGTGAATCTTGACATCGCTTCTTTAAAATACCCTTATTATGTTTCAAAGTTAATTCCAGCAGCGAAAACCAATAATTACTATTTTGCAATAGATGCCAACCTGAATTACAAATTGCGCACCGATGATAAAAAAATAGTACCTTATTTAACTGCAGGGCTAGGGATGGCGACAGATCATGCTACTTATTATACTGCTTATGTACCAATTGGTGGAGGCATACAAATCAAGGCCAAACAAGGATCTTTCATCAATATTGCAAGTTCCTATAGGGCTGAACTTTCTCCCTTGACCAAAATGCATTTTGCACATTCTATTAGTTATACCTACCCATTAAAATTAAAAGATAAAAAACCAGTCATGTTGCCTGCAGCTCCAGTTTCGGCTGATGCAGATGATGATGGTGTTTCAGGGGATGCAGATGAATGTCCCAATCAATCAGGATTGGTCAAATACCATGGCTGTCCGGTGCCTGATGACGATGAGGATGGAGTGAACGATGAAAATGACCAATGTCCCAATGCAGCAGGGCCAGTTAAATACCATGGCTGTCCTATTCCAGATGCAGACAAAGATGGACTTAATGATGAGCTAGATAAGTGTCCTAAAGAAAAAGGATTAGATCGCTATCAAGGTTGTCCCATTCCAGATGCTGATAAAGATGGTATTGATGATGAACAAGACAATTGCCCTAATTTAGCGGGCATTATGGACAATCATGGTTGTGCCAATTTGCAACCTATTATTGATCGTTTTGGTTCTAATCTTAAATTCGCCTCTGGTAAGACAATATTAAGCAAAGCCTTATTAGCAGGATTAGATTCAATTGTACAAGTAATGAATGCTTATCCAACTATGTCACTAGCCATTGGGGGGCATACCGACAATACCGGCACCTTAAAAATCAATCAAAAACTATCTGAACAAAGAGCCTTGGTAGTGAGCAATTATTTAATTCAAAAGGGAATTAATCTAAAAAGGGTAACTACTGCTGGTTATGCGGATACTAGACCCATTGCTGACAATAAAACATTAATGGGTAGAGCAAAGAACCGAAGAACAGATTTGATTGTTTTGTATTAGTTAAAATATATTTACTTCTCGTTCTAGTAGTATACTAAACTTGTTCAATACAGATTGAATGATTTCTTCAGAGAAATCAAATATTTCTTTTCCACTGGCATGGTCATAATTGACAATGACCAAAGATTGTTTTTCAAAACAACCCACCTTGCCTTTTCTTACCCCTTTCCATCCGCAATGTTCAATCAGCCATCCTGCCGCTATTTTATAGGCGTTGTCTGAAATAGGGTAGGCCATCATTTGAGGAAACAGAAGTGCTAATTTTTCATATTCAGATTTACTAAGGGTGGGGTTTTTAAAAAAGCTACCTGCATTGCCTAGTTTAGCCGGATCGGGTAATTTCGCGTTTCTAATTTGTATGACAGCATTGGACAGATCTGCCATACTTGGATTTTTTATATTTTTCTCGTGCAATACTTCTTTGATGGCGCCGTAATCCGTCCTTAATTTAGGCTGTTTTTTTAAAACAAAATGTACTTGGGTAATCAGGTACCTATTTTTTTGTTGTTTAAACAAGCTATCTCTATAAGCAAATGTACAATCATGATTACTCAAATTTACCCATTGATGAGTGAGGGTATCCAGGGCGGTCACTGATTGAATGCATTCTTGCACTTCTACGCCATAAGCGCCTATGTTTTGAATAGGACTAGCGCCCACGGTGCCTGGGATTAAGCTTAAGTTTTCAATGCCACCCCAACCTTTCTGAACGCAGTAGCTTACAAAATGATGCCAATTTTCACCAGCCCCAACACTTAAAAAAACCTCTGTAGCAGTTTCGTTTGTTTTTACGATACCCACTATTTCATTTTTTATAATGAGGCCTTCATAGGGTTGAGTAAACAAGACATTACTTCCTGAGCCTAAGATTAAATAAGGAATATTATTTTCTTTACACCAATGGATCGCTTCTAAAAGTGCATCAGCAGAGGTTACGATTGTAAAATAACGACAGGTTTCATTGCATCCGAAACTGGTATAAGACTGAAGTGATATATTTTCCTTTAATGTCATTTTTAATTTGGATCGATGTCTATAATTATTTGTACCGATTTGTATCTTGGATGCACTTGTAGCAAGCGAATATAATGCAATAATTGTTTTTTTGCCATTTGCAATGCATCTGGCTGTTTTGAAATCTTCACGGCCAATTCCCAAATGTATTTATTTCTCACCCTATTGACGATGGGTTGGGCTGGGCCTAATACTGTTTTTTGAATGGCTGGCCCTAGGGATTGAAAAAAATGGTTGATGGCTTCTTCTGCAATATTGTTTTCCTTGTGCTTGAAAAGTAGGCTGACCAATCTACTGAAGGGGGGATAAGCAAAATGTTTTCGATTTTGAATTTCAAATGCATAAAATCCAAAGTAGTCATGGTTTTGGACCAATTGCACAATGGGGTGCTGCATTTGACTTACTTGGATAAGTACTTTTCCTTGATCATTTTTTCTGCCGGCCCTACCACTTACTTGTTCCATCATTTGAAAGGCGCGTTCATTGACTCTGTAATGATTAAAGTTCAATAAACTATCCGCATCCACAATACCCACTAAGTCTACATTTTCAAAATCCAATCCTTTCACCACCATTTGGGTGCCTACTAAAATATCAATTTGTTTTTGTTCAAATTGTTGAATGAGTTGGTCGTGTTCGTTCTTTCCTTTGACATTGTCTAAATCCATTCTTGCCACAATTACGCCTGGCGGGCTTTGATTTAATTTTTCTTCTATTTGCTCAGTTCCAAAACTTTTTTGTTTAAAATGCTGTTTACCACAGGCTTTGCAAGTAGAAACAATGGGATAGCTTGCGCCACAATAATGACAGGATAAAACATTTTTTGCTTTATGATAAGTAAGGGTAACATCGCAATGTTCACAATGAGGTATCCATCCACAAGTTTCACAAATCAGGTAAGGCGCATAGCCTCTTCTGTTTTGAAATAAAATCACTTGTTTTTTATTGTCGATGGTTTTTTTAATGCTGGCCAATAATTCAGGAGTCAAAATATTGGTACCTGCCATTTGTTTTTTGGTATCAATCAATTGAATGGTGGGCAGCGCACCTTGGTTATAACGCTCACTTAAATAAGTATAACCAAATTTTTTGGAGAGGGTATTATAATAAGTTTCCACAGAAGGGGTAGCTGATCCTAGAACTACTTTAGCACCCATTTGACTGGCATAATAAATGGCCGTATCCCTGGCTTGATACCTGGGCGCTGGTTCTTGCTGTTTGTAAGAGGGGTCATGCTCTTCGTCAATAATAATCAGCGATAAATCTTTATAAGGTAAGAATAAAGCCGACCTAGCGCCTAGTACAATTTTTATTTCGCCTGATTTAACTTTATTCCAAATCTCTACTCGTTCGTTGGGATTAAATTTAGAATGATAAATGGCAATGCTGCCTCCAAAATATTGTTTTAAACGGCGAATCATTTGAGCAGTCAATGCAATTTCTGGCAACATATACAAGGCCTGCTTGTTTTGCTTCATCACTTCATTGATTAGGGCTACATATATTTGGGTTTTGCCACTGCCTGTAATTCCATGTAATAAATGCACAGGGTGCGTGGCCAATTGCGTTTGGATGGATTGGAAGGCAGCTAATTGACTCACAGATAAGGTATGAAAATCTTGATTGCCTAAAGAAGGATCTGTTTGCAGTCTATCTTTTTTTCTTTTCTCTGCAATCAAGACACCTTTGTCAATCAATGCTTTTAATTGTGCGCTAGAGGCGCCAGACTTTTCAAGCATCTCTTTTTGTCTCACTTCGCCTTCTGTTTTTTCATAGTGCAAAAAAGCAAGTAAGAGTTCCAATTGCTTAGGCGCCCTGGTCCAATCGTTTAATAAACTTTCCAAGGCGGCTTCTTTTCTATAATCGGGGTGTAATAAAATAAAAGTTTCTTCTTTGATTTTATATTTGTCCTTCATGTTTTCTTGCACCAAGCAAATCCCTTTTTGGATTAGTTTGTTCACTACAGGGTAGACCGATTTTTTATCCAATAATTTTTGAATTTCAAGTAAGCTTAAAGCTTTTCTTATTTCTAAAGCTTCAGTGACAAGATATTCTGCATCGTTTAGGTTTTTACCATCGTTGGTATGGGCCTCATTAAAAATAAATACACTTTCGCTGGATATTTTTAAATGACTGGGTACAGCGGCTTGCATTACTTCGCCTTCTGTACACATATAATATTGCGCCATCCATTCCCATAAAGCCATTTGCTTAGGATAGAGTATGGGCTGATCATCTAATATGGACAAAATGGGTTTGGGATTAAAATCTGCAGGCTTTTCGTTCGTAATTTTTTTTACAATGCCAGCGTATCTTTTATTCGCTCCTAACATTACTTCTACCCGCATACCCGTCATTAATTCCGATTGTAATTGTTCGGGAATCATCCAAGTATAATTTTTTGGAAGCGCTAAGGGTATGATGATTTCTGCGTACATGCTATAGGGGTGCAAAAATACACTATGATTTTGGATACTTTCTATATCTTCTCATGCCTTCCTCCATTTTCTTGTAAACAAGGTCTTTTAAGGCGTCCATTTGATCCAGGGTATAGTCACTTACTTCCACCGTTTCTAAATATACCACTCTATGTTTTCCAGGGGTAAGTGAAAGTGCGCTTGTAAAATGCATGCGATCAATGGAGTCGACCAATAAAACAGGTTGAATGGGCACATTCATTTCAATGGCTAATTTAAAGGCACCATTGTAAAAAGATTTTAGGGGGTATTCTTCAGTCATGCTAAAAGTACCTTCAGGGAAAATAAAAATGGAAATATGTTTTTCTAAAGCAGCTTTTAAATTACGTAAACTTTCTGCTCTTTTATCGGGGTTCCCTCTATCTACCATCACAACAGCATGTCTGTAGATAAGTCCAAATAAAGGTATTTTGGAAGATTCAAATTTACCCAAGGGTTTGATAGGTTGATGTTTTAATTGAACAATAGAGGGAATATCCATATAGGAATTATGGTTACCTACAAATATATGAGCGCGATTAAAATCATGGGGGGCTTCAAAAATTTCTGAGTGTCGAACGCCCATGAAAAAATATAAAATTTTACCCCAATAACGACATATAAAATAAACATGCTCGCTTAGTTTTTCTTTACCGAAGGGAAGGGCTAAAAACATAGCTGTCACCGAAAGTATAGTGAGTATTGAAAACAATACAATGGCATAAAGGCAGTAGATAAGCTGTAGGGCTCTTTTAAGGATTTTCATCTGTCTGCTAATATAATAAAAAAGGCCCGAAATTAGATTCGGGCCTTTAAGTTGCTTTCTAAAAGCTATAAAACGATATTTTTTTAAGCTTTTAAAGGGTTTCTACCATATTTCTCGTCATGTTGTGTTGCATCTAAGCCTAATTCTTCATCTTCTTCAGTAACACGAAGTGGCATGATGATACTAATGATTTTGAAAATAATAAAGGAAACAGAGAAACTATAAGCTACTACAATCAACATGGCTTTCAATTGAATTAAGAAAAAGCCAGGGTTTCCATAAAATAATCCATCTGCTCCAGCGGCATTTACTGATTTAGAAGCGAAGATACCTGTCATCAACATACCCACCATTCCGCCAATACCATGACAAGGGAATACGTCTAAGGTATCATCCACTCTAGATAATTTAAAGGCATGGCTAGCGGCATTAGAAATAATAGCTGCGACCAAACCAATAAATATACTTTGTGGAATACCTACAAAACCTGCTGCTGGGGTAATGGCTACTAAGCCAACTACTGCACCTATACAAAATCCTAATACAGAAGGTTTCTTGCCTTTCATTACATCAAAAAACATCCATGCCAATCCAGCTGCTGCTGCCGCAGTGTTGGTAGTAGCAAAGGCATTAATGGCTAAACTGTTGGCACCTAATGCAGAACCTGCATTAAAACCAAACCAACCAAACCAAAGTAAACCTGTTCCTATCAATACATAAGGAATATTAGCAGGAGGAATTTCTTGTTGTTCTAATTTAGAACGACGAGATTTTAAAACGATGGCACCTGCTAAAGCAGCACAACCCGCACTAATATGTACGACTGTTCCACCAGCGAAATCGAGGGCACCCATTTTAAATAAAAAGCCTTGTGGATGCCAAGACCAATGTGCTAATGGTGCGTATACTAATATGATAAATAAAACAATAAATAAGATATAAGAAGTGAATTTGATACGCTCAGCTACTGCACCTACTACAAGACCTGGTGTGATAATAGCAAACATCAATTGAAATAGTGCAAACAACAATAATGGAATGGTCATGGCTGCTCCACCTTGTAAAGTAGGCGCTCCATTCACCACTCCTTTAAAGAACAAGTGGGTCATAGGATTGCCAATAATGCCATTGATGCTTTCACCAAAGCTTAGGCTATAGCCAAAGCTGATCCAAATAACCGAAACAATACCTGCCGAAACAATACTTTTAATCATTGTTGAGATGATGTTTTTACGATGCACCATACCTCCATAAAAGAAGGCCAATCCTGGGGTCATAATAAATACTAGGGCTGTTGCCACTAAGATCCAAGCGATATCTGCACCGCTATAAGTAGATGCATCTCCCTGAAAACTGGGTAGTTGTGGTACGAATAAGGCGAGCACTGCTACCAGTAGTAACAAAATAAAAGGAGCAAATTTTTGTACGGTTTCGTTTTTCATGAGCTTGTATTGTTTTTATTATAAAAATATAGAATATGTTGTTATTTATGTGAAAATACATAAATAT
>CAINEG010000214.1 GCA_903847655.1 uncultured Bacteroidota bacterium | reverse complement strand
CCCCATTAGGTACGCTACCTGGAGTAAGTGGTTTCCAAATTCATTTTAGTTCTAACAGAGTCTATACACCCGGTGATATTTGTGATGTATTAGTAGCTATGAATGCTGCTGCTTTAAAAGTGAATTTAAAAGGTTTAAAAAAAGGCGGAAAAATTATTGCTAACCTTGAAGGCTTCGATACAAAGAATTTACGTTTAGCGGCTTACCCTGATGGAGTTAATCCATTGGAAGATGGAAGTTTGGATGGCTACGATTTAACTAAAGTAGATGTGACCAAATTAACACGTGAAGCCTTGAAAGCCTATACCGAATTAGGTAACAAAGAAAGAGATCGTGCCAAGAACATGTTTGTGTTGGGTATGATCTATTGGTTGTACAATAGAGATTTAGACATGACAATAGATTACTTGAAAGATAAATTCAAGAAAAAAGAATCTATTTTAAATAGCAATATTGATGTTTTAAAAGCTGGTTATTTTTACGGAGAAACTACTGAACTTTTTACTTCAAGATATAAAGTCGAGAAATCAAAAATGGACCCAGGTACTTACAGAAGTATTATGGGTAACCAAGCTTTATCTATGGGTTTAATTGCAGGTTCTCAAAAAAGTGGACTACCTATTTTCTTAGGCACTTACCCAATTACGCCAGCTACAGATATTTTACATGAATTAAGTAAGTATAAAAATTTTGGTGTAAAAACTTTCCAAGCAGAAGATGAGATTGCCGGTATTAGTGCAGCCATTGGCGCAAGCTATGGTGGTTCAATTGGTATGACTTCTACTTCAGGACCTGGTATGGCTTTAAAAACTGAAGCCATGGGACTAGCCATGATGTTGGAAATTCCTTTGGTTATCATCAATATTCAAAGAGGTGGTCCATCTACAGGTTTGCCAACGAAAACTGAGCAAAGCGATTTAATGCAAGCCTACTATGGTCGTAACGGAGAAGCACCGATTCCAATTATTGCTGCTTCTACACCGAGTGATTGTTTTTACATGGCTTTTGAAGCAATTCGTATTGCCATTCAACACATGACTCCAGTTATTTTATTAAGTGATGGATATATTGCCAATGGTGCAGAACCTTGGAAATTCCCAAGTGCAAGCAGCTTACCAACCATTGAAGTGAAATTTAAAAAAGGATTGGATGAAGGGGAAGAAAAATTCCTTCCTTATAAGCGTAATGAAAAAGGAGCAAGACCTTGGGCTATTCCTGGAACACCAGGTTTAGAACATAGAATTGGTGGATTAGAAAAGCAAGCAGAAACTGGAAACGTAAGCTATGACTCTGAGAACCATGAATTCATGGTCAAAGCCAGAGAAGCTAAAGTAGAAACTATTGCAGATTATATTCCTTTACAAACCATTGATTCTGGTGCTGAAAAAGGAAAAGTATTGATCTTAGGATGGGGATCCACTTATGGAACCATCAAGAGTGCTGCCTTGCATTTACAAAGCCAAGGTAAAGCAGTGAGTCATGCACATATTAAATACATGCGTCCTTTCCCTAAGAACTTAGGAGATATTTTAAAGAATTTTGAAACAGTGGTGATTCCAGAAATCAACAACGGACAGTTAATTAAAATTATTCGCGATAAATATTTTGTTGACGCTAAAGGTTATAATAAAATCATGGGCGTTCCTATTACTAAACAAGAATTAGTAACTGCAGTAGAACAATATTTGTAAAATAATATTTTATACAGAAGCGTCTCTAATTTAAGAGGCGCTTTTTTTTGCCCCTTCCTTACAAAAACTAAGTAAGCCACAGGTAGCACATTTAGGATTTCTAGCTAAACAAGTATATCGGCCATGCAAGATGAGCCAATGATGTGCAGTATGGACTAAGGCTTTAGGAATATGTTTGATCAACTCTTTTTCTACCGCTAAGGGGGTAGTTGCGGTCATGGGTACCAAGCCAATTCTTCTACTCACTCTAAATACATGGGTATCCACCGCCATATTGGGTTGTTTGTCCACTACACTGGTAATTACATTGGCGGTCTTGCGTCCAACCCCAGGTAAGGTAATTAAGTCCTCTATGGTCAAGGGCACTGCCCCATTAAAATTTTGCAACAATAATTGACTCATGCCAATTAAATGCTTGGCTTTGTTATTGGGATAAGAAATGCTTTTAATGAGTGCGAACATTTCCTCAAAACTTGCCTTGGCCATTGTTTGAGGGGTAGGAAATTTTTTAAAAATTGCGGGGGTCGTTAAATTCACACGCTTATCGGTGCACTGGGCAGATAAAATAACAGCGACTAGTAATTCAAAAGGATTCTGATACAGTAATTCTGTTTCGGCAATGGGTACATGCGTTTGAAAATAGTCAAGTATCCATTGGTAGCGTTCTTTCTTTGTCATTTTTTTTCAGCGCTAGTATTGCTGTCTTCGAACAAATAAACTTCTTCCCCATCCCGCTTTAACAAATAACGTTCTCTTGCAAATTTTTCAATAGCCGCCGGATTGCTTTGTAAGTTCTCTAGCTGCTTTTTGGTATTTGAAATTTCATCCTGATAATATTTTTTAGCAGCCTCTAATTTATTTAACTCCCCTGCTCTTTCCCTTTGTTGGAAAAAATCACGTTGATCAAAAAAAATCATCCAAATAGCAAAACAAAAGGCCACTAAAAAATAGCGATTGGTGATGATTGGTAATATTTTTTTAATTAGTCCCATAAAGTAGATGAAAGTAAAATTAGTCAATTTCTGGCAAAAAAAGAGGAGCCCAACTGAGCTCCTCTTTGTATATCAATAGAATTAATTGATTACTTGTTACCGAACTTTAATTTCCCTTTGGTTGGGAATACCCCTGTCTCACCTAATTGCTCTTCGATACGAATCAATTGATTATATTTCGCCATACGATCGGTACGAGAAGCAGAACCAGTTTTGATTTGACCGCAATTTAAAGCCACTGCTAAATCTGCAATGGTAGTATCTTCTGTCTCCCCACTTCTGTGTGACATAATGGTATTGTAGCCATTGTGTTGTGCTAGTGTAACAGCATTGATGGTTTCAGTTAAAGTACCAATTTGGTTTACTTTAACCAATAATCCATTCGCAATTTTTTTATCGATTCCAGTTTGAATTCTTGTTACATTGGTGACAAATAAATCATCCCCAACCAATTGGCAACGGTCGCCTACAGTTTCCGTTAGGTTTTTCCATCCTGCCCAATCGTCTTCGGCCATACCATCTTCAATAGACACGATTGGATATTGTTTCACCCATTTTTCCCAATATTTTACCAATTGATCACTGCTCATTTCTTTACCAGAACTTTTATGGAAAACATATTTCTTCTTTTTCGCATCCCACAATTCACTATTGGCTGCATCCATAGCAATGGCAATTTGTGAACCGGTTTTATAACCAGCTGCTTGGATAGACTCTAATACTGTTTCGATGGCTTCTTCATTGCTTTGTATATTAGGTGCAAATCCACCTTCATCTCCCACATTGGTGCTATACCCTCTTTTCTTTAATACACTTTTTAAGCAATGGAAAATTTCAACGCCCCATCGCAAACCTTCGCTAAAGCTAGGTGCGCCTACTGGCATAATCATAAATTCTTGGAAATCAATTTTATTATCGGCATGTGCCCCACCGTTTAAGATATTCATCATCGGCATCGGCAATGTTCTTGCATTGGTACCGCCAATGTATCTATACAAAGGTAGGTTGGCTTCTTCAGCAGCCGCTTTGGCTACCGCCATACTTACCGCCAAAATTGCATTGGCCCCTAATTTACCTTTGTTGGCAGTGCCATCTAAATCGATCATGGTTTGATCAATCTCCGCCTGCGCAGTAATGTCAAATCCTGTGATTGATTTTGCGATTAAATCATTTACATTTTTAACTGCTTTCAATACGCCTTTACCTACATATTTTTTCTTGTCATTGTCTCTTAACTCTACTGCTTCATGGATACCTGTGCTTGCGCCACTTGGTACTGCTGCACGACCCAAAGCGCCTTCGTCTGTTAATACATCTACTTCAACTGTAGGATTGCCACGGCTGTCTAAAATTTGTCTAGCACGTACTTCAATAATGTAACTCATGTGTTTATTTTTTTGGTCTAAAATGTCTGTTTTAAAAGGAGACCGCAATTTACACCCTTTTTTTTAATGGGTAAGCAATTTGAATATTTCTTCTAAACTTGTATTGTGTTTTTCTATCAAAGCCCCAATAGGCTCATCTGCAACAAGTTTCCCTTGATGCAATACTAACACTCGATCACAAATGGCAGTCACTTCTTGTAAGATATGGGTAGAGAATAAAATAAGCGCCTCCTTGCTTAAAGTTTGGATCAAGGCCCGTATCTCAATGAGTTGATTGGGATCCAAGCCGGTTGTAGGCTCGTCCAATAAAACCAATTTGGGTTGATGAATAATGGCAGCTGCAATGCCCAACCTTTGTTTGTAGCCCTTGGATAAACTGCCTATTTTCTTATGTTGCATCAAGCCTAAGCCTGTCTGTTCAATGACTTGTGAAATTCTTTGTCTTGCATTTTCTAAACCATGTACTGAAGTTAAAAATTGCAAATATTCTTTGACATACAAATGCTCGTACAAGGCATTGGATTCTGGCAAATAACCGATCATTCTCTTTGCTTCTATCGCATCTTGATGGATGGGAATTTCATTGATATGAATACTTCCATTGTCTGGGGCTAAAAAACCAGCTATCATTTTAAGGGTGGTACTTTTACCTGCACCATTGGGCCCAAGAAAACCAACTACTTCTCCTTGTTTCAAATGAAAGGATATTGCATCTACGGCCAATTGAGCGCCATAACTTTTTGACAATTGATGTACCACTAACGACATGTCTCAAAAGTACTTAGATAATGTGAATCTCAGCGCAAACAAAAGCTAGAATTATACTTCTTCTGAAGATTCAGGCAAGTGATCGTACTCTCCTTTGGATGCATAAGTGCCAAAAATATAAAAACCAATACAGATGGGCGTAAAAACCAATAATATAATGACCCATTGCAAAATCACATTCGATTTGACTGCGGCTGCAGCATGGCTAATTTTTTCATTGGCTTGATACAAGAGAAATAAAATAAGTATGGGCGCCATCAACATCCATACATAACCCGCTAATTTTTTAATTGTATTCATCTTAATTTTTTAAAGTTTAATTATTCTTTGTACTAATTTAGTCCATCACATTTTTATCTATCTTATTGGTTAAATAAATTAAGCCAATCACAAAACTAACTGCTGCAACACCAATGGGGTACCAGAGTCCAGCCAAGGGGTCTCCTGTTGGATGAGCAGAAGTTTTGGTAAATTCTACAATCAAAGTGCCTAAGAAAGGAACCAATCCTCCAAAGACCCCGTTGCCGATATGATATGGTAGTGACATGGAAGTATACCTGATTTTAGTGGGAAACATTTCTACTAAGAAGGCAGCAATAGGTCCATACACCATGGTTACATATACAATTTGAATAAAGACCAACCAAATCATTTGCCAATAATCATGATGGCCTAAGGTTTTTTCCACGACCACATTAGGCTTGGCCGATTTTGATATATAAATATTGGGATTCAATGAATCAATCGCTAGCATTGGATTATAGCCTCCTTTTAATTGAAAGGTATCTGTTTTAATGTATTTAAAAACTGCACCATCGGAATACGCGGTATCAAAAATTTGCGTTAAATAAATTTTAGTGTCGTCCTTGCCGTCCACCTTTACTTTAGCTGGAGCGCTGCTTGTTTTAGCTAAATCAATTTTATCAATTCTATTTTGTGTATTTGAAATATTTAAAAAAGTTTGGTAGATAGGTCGGTAAGTAAAGATGGCCAATAACATACCCAAGAGCATGATCCATTTTCTGCCTACTTTATCACTCAGCCATCCAAACAAAACAAAACATGGGGTAGCCATTAAAATAGCCACCAACATGATATTTCTAGATTGTATAAAATCAATTTTACAAACTGTTTCAATAAAACTCTGTGCATAAAACTGACCTGTATACCATACTACGCCTTGTCCCATTACTGCGCCAAATAAGGCCAATAAAACCATTTTAAAATTGGCTTTATGCCCAAAACTTTCTTTCAATGGATTAACCGAAGTTTTTCCTTCAGACTTTAATTTTGAAAACATAGGCGATTCACTCATACGCATTCTTATTAATACAGAAACGCCCACAAGTAAAATGGATATCCAAAATGGATATCTCCATCCACCCCACTCTGCACTAAATTTCTCCACCCCCTGATTTGTTCTTATTAATATAATAATACCCAATGCTAAAAATAAACCCAATGTTGCAGTGGTTTGAATCCAGCTGGTCCAAAAACCTCTCTGCCCTGTAGGCGCATGTTCAGCTACATAGGTAGCGGCTCCTCCATATTCACCTCCCAAGGCCAAACCTTGTAATAAACGTAGTATTAATACCAAAATAGGCGCCGCCCATCCAATACTGGCATAACCAGGCACAAGACCAATGGCAAAAGTAGAACCACCCATTATGATTAATGTCAGTAAAAATGTGTGTTTGCGTCCAATGAGATCACCAAGTCTACCAAAGACCAAGGCCCCGAAGGGTCGAACAATAAAGCCTGCTGCAAATATGGCCAATGTACTTAAAAGTGCTGCTGTGCCTGCATTGGCAGGGAAAAACTGCTTTGAAATAATAGTCGCTAACATTCCAAAAATATAAAAATCATACCACTCAATTAAGGTGCCCACCGAAGAAGCGCCTATCACAAAAGCAATATTATTTTGTTTTATTTCTTGACTCATAGGTTTATTTGTTTGCAAGTGAACTTTCAAGTTAAATATTTAAACTGAAAAATGTAAATTTGGTAATCATTATTTATTCAACCTGTGTATATGAGTTACCCTTATCAAATTAAAACCTTAGAAGCTTATCACGAAGCTTATAAAAATAGCATTGACCATCCGGAAAAATTTTGGGGAGCCATTGCAGAAAATTTTACATGGCGTAAAAAATGGGATAAAGTATTGGAATGGAATTTTACCGAACCGAAAGTAGAATGGTTTAAAGGAGGTAAATTAAATATCACTGAAAATTGTATTGATAGACATTTAGCAAAAAATGCAGACAAGCCTGCCATTATTTGGGAGCCCAATGATCCTACAGAACATCACCGCATCATTACCTACAAACAATTGCATTTAAAAGTTTCTCAGTTTGCGCAGGTGCTTATTAATAATGGCGTACAAAAAGGAGATCGTATTTGTATTTATATGGGTATGATACCCGAACTGGCCATTGCTGTATTAGCATGTGCACGCATTGGTGCCATTCATAGTGTAATTTTTGGAGGCTTCTCTGCACAAAGTATTGCAGACCGTTTAGACGATGCCAAAGCTACTTATATTATTACTTGCGATGGAGCTTATAGAGGCGCTAAAGATATTCCATTGAAATCTGTGATTGATGATGCACTCATTGGCAATAAGACTGTAAAAAATGTAATTGTATGTACAAGAACTAGAACCGCTGTGTCTATGTTAAAAGGACGTGATCTTTGGTGGGAAGATGAAATTAAAAAAGTAGAATCACAAGGCATCACTTCAATAGATGCTGTTGAAATGGATGCAGAAGATCCTTTATTTATTTTATATACTTCTGGTTCTACGGGTAAACCTAAGGGCGTAGTGCATAGTGTTGCTGGCTATATGGTCTACACCAATTATACTTTTGTGAATGTTTTTCAATATCAACCCAATGATTTATTTTTCTGCACGGCAGACATTGGTTGGATTACAGGACATAGTTATATAGTGTATGCCCCTTTAAGTGCGGGCGGCACTTCTTTAATGTTTGAAGGCATTCCTACCTTTCCTGATGCAGGAAGATTTTGGGACATCATTGACAAATTCAAAGTCAATATATTATATACCGCGCCTACTGCTATAAGATCTTTAATGAGTTATGGATTAGGCCCCGTAGAAGGGCATGATTTAAGTAGTTTAAAAGTTTTAGGCACCGTAGGTGAACCCATTAATGAAGAAGCATGGCATTGGTATGATGAAAATATTGGAAAGAAAAAATGTCCTATTGTAGATACCTGGTGGCAAACAGAAACAGGAGGTATCATGATTTCAAATATGGCAGGTATCACAGAAGGTAAACCTGGTTGGGCCACTTATCCGATGCCAGGAGTGAAAACTATTTTAGTAGATGATAAAGGAGATGAAATAAATACCATGGAAGATGGTTTGTACCGTGGTAATTTATGCATCACACAACCTTGGCCTGCGACCATTCGCACAACCTATGGCGATCATGAAAGATGCCGAACTAATTATTTTGCTACTTATCCTAATTTATATTTTACGGGAGATGGTGCTTTAAAAAACGAATTGGGACAAATAAGAATTACAGGCAGAGTGGATGATGTCTTAAATGTAAGTGGACACAGAATTGGTACCGCCGAAGTAGAGAACGCTATTAATATGCATGCGGGTGTGGTGGAAAGTGCGGTGGTAGGCTACCCTCACGATGTAAAAGGACAAGGTATTT
>CAINEG010000213.1 GCA_903847655.1 uncultured Bacteroidota bacterium | reverse complement strand
TTAACGCGACGCTTTAATTCAGCATGTAATGATTTTGCCATTACAGGAAATTTAGGGGTTGCTATTATTTCGTTTGACATAGTAAATTAGTATATATGCAAAGAAAAGGCAATTAACAGTAACATACCCCCTAAATAGAGAATATTTACACGAACGAATAATAATTCTATTTATTATGTAAATTATTGTTAAATATATCCACACCATTGGGATAACTTAAATGAACAATTCACCATATTTTACGTCAATTTGAATATTGAAAAAATAAGTATTAGCCAAACATGCCAAACGCATCCGAAATTACCGCCTTATTCCAACTGATTGACGACCCTGATGAGGAAGTATTTAATACAATTTCAGACAGGTTATTAGACTATGGATCACCCATCATTCCCGATTTAGAACATCTTTGGGAAAATACATTGGATGAAACCACTTTAGAGCGTATTGAAAAGATGATTTATAAATTACGCCTACATGATTTAAAATCCGAATTTACGGAGTGGAAATTAAAACCTTCTCCTTCATTACTTGAAGGCGCTTTATTGGTCACCAAATTTCAATATCCTGAATTAGCCACTGACAGCTTACGTCATCAATTAGAGAAAATCAGAAGAAACATATGGCTGGAGTTAAACAATTATTTGACGCCACTAGAGCAAGCCAATGTGATCAAAAATATTTTGTATAATTATTATCAAATTAAAGGGGTTGAAATTAATTATGACAAACCAGATGAATTTTTAATGTCTGGTCCTTTGCAAGCAAAAAAAGGGAATGCATTTGCGAACACTATTTTGTATGCTGAGCTTTGCGCGCAATTAGAGATAGATGCCGAGTTCATTAATATTCCAAAGCAATGTATCATTGCCTTTTATTCGTCCGACTGGGATGATACAGAGGTTTACCCCAATCCACAAGAATATATACAATTCTATGTGGAAGGAACCACGGGCCATGCTTTTTCACAAAAGGATTTGGACCAATATTTTTTGCGATCCAATATTGAACCACAAAACAGGTATTATAAGCGCTTATCTAATATCAGAATTATAAAAAAGCTTTTGATTGAATTTTCAAAATGTTTCCAAAGTCCAACATTACAATACAAGCAAAAAGATTTAAACGACTTAGCTGATTTATTGGATTAAATAAAATACACCTGTTCCCAAAATTTTGAACAATGATACAATGGGATGATTTTACAAAAGTAGATATTAGATGTGGCACAATCGTTAGCGCTGTAGCATTTCCCAATGCAAAAAAACCTGCTTTTCAACTTCACATTGATTTTGGCGCCTTAGGAATTAAAAAATCTTCTGCTCAAATTACCGCTCATTATACCACGGACCAATTAATTGGCATGCAAATTATTGCAGTAGTTAATTTTCCTCCAAAACAAATCGCTAACTTTATGAGCGAATGTTTGGTGTTAGGCGTATATGATTTGCAACACCAAGTAGTTTTACTCACCCCGACACATGCCGTAGATAACGGCCAACCCATTGGTTAATGCAAAATAGTTTTGTTCACATTTACCACAGCCCAATTGGCGCCATTAAAATGGTTTCGTCAGAACATTGCATTCAAGAACTCACATTCGTTGACATTCCCGAATTAGAAAATAACGAAACGGGAAAAACTATGCCAGCAGTGATGCATCAGTGCATGGACGAACTCATTGAATATTTCGCTGGTAATAGGCGCAGCTTTACCGTTGCTATTGATCAGGAGGGTACAGAATTTCAACAAAAAGTTTGGAAAGAATTATATGAGCTGCCTTTTGGAAAAACATTGAGCTATGGCGACTTAGCAAAAAAAATGGGCGACCCCAATTTAGTGCGGGCCGCAGCATCCGCA
>CAINEG010000212.1 GCA_903847655.1 uncultured Bacteroidota bacterium | reverse complement strand
GCGATTGATTTAGCAGAAGATAGAGAACAGTTCAGACAATTAATGGTGAAAATAGGAATAGCAGTAGCCCCTAGCCGAGTAGCGAATAGTTTTTTAGAAGGAAAAGAATTTGCACAGGTGATCGGATTTCCATTAGTAATACGTCCATCATTTACCTTAGGTGGAACAGGTGGCGGATTTGTACATGATGCAAGTGAACTAGATGCCGCATTGGAAAAAGGATTAAAGGCCTCTCCGATGCATGAAGTTTTAGTAGAAAAGGCAGTACTAGGATGGAAAGAATATGAATTAGAATTATTAAGAGACCAAGCCGATAATGTTGTAATTATTTGTACCGTTGAAAACTTAGATCCAATGGGAGTGCATACTGGTGACTCTATAACAGTAGCGCCTGCGATGACATTAAGTGATACATCCTTTCAGGACATGCGTAACAAAGCAATGTTGATGATGCGCAGTTTGGGCAATTTTGCTGGTGGATGTAATGTGCAATTTGCACAAAATCCAGTAACCGAAGAATTGATTGCGGTGGAAATTAATCCACGCGTTTCTCGCTCCTCTGCATTAGCATCAAAAGCAACTGGTTATCCAATTGCAAAAATTGCAGCTAAATTGGCGATTGGTTATAGATTGGATGAATTAAAAAATCAAATCACACAAACCACTTCTGCCTACTTTGAACCCGCATTAGATTATGTAATCGTAAAAGTACCACGTTGGAATTTTGACAAATTCAAAGGAGCAAATGATACCTTAGGTTTACAAATGAAGAGTGTGGGTGAAGTGATGGCGATTGGTCGCAGCTTTACAGAAGCCATACAAAAAGCTTGTCAAAGCTTAGAGAATGAAGCGATTGGCTTAGGTTATTATGGAAAAAGTTTGATGAAGAATGAGGAATTAATGGAATATATTAAAGTACCAAAGTGGGATCGTATATTCAGAATCAAAGATGCTTTAATGCAAGGATCAACGGTTCGTTCCATTGTAGCCGCTACTGGTATTGATTCTTGGTTCTTATATCAAATACGTATCATCTGCAATATTGAAAAAGAATTAATGAACCACGATATTAATTCTATCCCCACTGAATTAATTAAGGATGCAAAACAAAATGGATTTAGCGATATGCAAATTGCGAAAGTATTAAAAGGAAATACCACCGATGATGCAGTGTATGAGAAACGAAAAGCATTAGGCATTACCCGCGTTTATAAAATGGTGGATACATGTAGCGCTGAGTTTGAAGCAAAGACACCCTATTTTTATTCCACTTTTGAAAACTAAATGATCACCTCTTTAATAAAGCTTTAATATAAAAATATGAATGTAAAAGATATCGTGATGCTTAATGAAAAAGAAACCAGAGCTGGATTTGGCGAAGGTATTCATGAGCTCGCAAAACAAAATAGCGAAGTAGTTGTACTTACAGCTGACTTAGCTGGCTCCTTTAAATTAGGCCCATTCATTAAAGAATTCCCTGATCGTTTTATTGAAGTGGGTATTGCTGAAGCAAATATGATTGGCATTGCTGCTGGATTAACTATTGGAGGTAAAATTCCTTACACAACCACATTCGCAAACTTTAGCACAGGAAGAGTATATGATCAAATTAGACAAAGTGTTGCCTACTCAGATAAGAATGTAAAAATTTGTGCATCGCACGCTGGATTAACATTAGGAGAAGATGGTGCTACGCATCAAATATTAGAAGATATCGGACTTATGAAAATGTTGCCTGGTATGACTGTTGTGGTACCATGTGATTTTAATCAAACCAAAGCGGCAACAAAAGCAATCGCTGATTATCAAGGTCCAGTTTACTTAAGATTTGGTCGCCCAAAATGGCCCAATTTTACCAAAGAAGATGGTTCAGATTTTGTGATTGGAAAAGCACAAAAATTAAGTGACGGAAAAGATATCTCCATTTTTGCTTGCGGTCATTTGGTTTGGAAAGCGATTGAAGCAGGTAAATTATTAGAAGCAGAAGGCATCAGTGTTGAGGTAATTAACTTACATACCATTAAACCATTGGATGTGGACGCAATTGTTGCGAGCATTTCAAAAACTGGATGTGCAGTAACTGCGGAAGAACATAATGTAATTGGCGGTATGGGAGATGCTGTTGCACAAGTGGCAGCAAAACATTGTCCAGTTCCAATTGAATATATTGGTACACAGGATACTTTTGGAGAAAGTGGAACACCGAATCAATTATTAGCGAAGTACGGTTTGGATACACCCGATATTTTTGCAGCAGCTAAAAAAGTATTAGGACGTAAGAAATAATTAAAAATAATAGAGCCCAACAAAAAGATCCTTCGAGTACTCGAAGGATCTTTTTATTTACAACCTATGCGTTTGTAAAATTAACTAAGGCGCTAAACGTACTTTAGTCCATTGACCATCCGAAGCTAAATTATATTTAATACGATCATGTAAGCGAGAGCTACGCCCTTGCCAAAATTC
>CAINEG010000211.1 GCA_903847655.1 uncultured Bacteroidota bacterium | reverse complement strand
TTTTTTGAAAAATTCTTTGGCATAATCCAGCATGATAAACAAACTCTCACGTTCATTTTGCCGCAAAATCTGATCATCGGTCATCTCCTCTTCTTGGATGTCAATGCCATATTTTTTAGCCAAATGCCTCAGGGCTTCCCCATAACCCAGCCCTTCGATATCCATAACAAAACGAACTGAATCGCCTGCTTTGCCACAACCAAAACACTTATAAATTCCTTTGCTCGGCGAGATAGAAAAAGAAGGCGTTTTTTCTCCATGAAAAGGGCAACAAGCCCAATAATTAGCCCCTTTTTTTTTAACGGTCACATAGTCCCCGATGACGTCTGCCACCGCAGCCGCTTGCTTAATTCGCTCAACGGTTTCGGGATCAATGCGCATATTACAAGAGTAAACCAGCTAAAGTGGCAGATAGATAGGAAGCTAAGGTTCCAGCAATTAAAGCTTTAAAACCTAATTTGGCTAAGTCGGACCGGCGATTTGGAGCCAACTCCCCTATTCCGCCAATTTGAATGGCGACCGAAGAAAAATTAGCAAAGCCACATAACGCAAAACTAGTAATGGCAATGGTTTTGGGGCTTAACGTATCTTTGATTTTAACCATATCCAAATATGCCACAAACTCATTGACAACCATTTTCTTGCCCATTAAAGCACCAGCCACCTCAATGTCGACCGCCGGAACCCCCATAGCAAAGGCAAATACAGAAAACACCTTTCCCAAAATTAAATTCATCGATAAAGTAGGCATGTTGATTAATCCACCCAAATGCCCCAAACCTAAATCCACTAAAGCGATTAGCGCGATAAAACCAATCAACATAGCTATAACATTTAAGCCTACTTTTAACCCTTCACTCGCTCCGGCGGCAATGGCATCCACTAAATTAGCATGCGTTTTTTCAATGGACAGTTTTACTTCACCCTCCGTTTCCGACTTTTCAGTTTCCGGGAATATGATTTTTGAAATCACTAAAGCACCTGGGGCAGCCATTAAACTGGCGGCCAATAAATACGCTGCAGGAACTCCTAAAGATATATAAACGGCCATGACTCCACCCGCGATGCAAGCAAAAGAACCTGTCATGGAAGCCATTAACTCTGATTTGGTCATGTTTTTCAAATAAGGCTTGATCATGATTTGTGCCTCTACTTGTCCTACAAAAGTGGATGCCACATTTGATAATGCCTCCGCACCACTGACGCCCATCAACCAATGAACTCCTTTTCCCATGGTCGATACAATGCGTTGTAAAATACCCAAATGATAAAACATGTTCACTAAAACGGCCACAAAAATGATGGTGGGAACCACTTTGAAAAAGAAAATATAATCATTGCCAGGACCAAAGGCCTTCGTCATTAAATTGCGATCAACAAGCGAGCCAAACACAAAAAGTGCCCCCTTATCCGCTTGACCCAATAGCGTATTGATGCTATCCCCAAGCCATTGAAAAAGCGATTGACCCACTGTGGTCTTAAGAATAAAGACCGCTAAGAGAACTTGCAATAATAAACCTACACCTACGGTTCGATAATTAATGGCTTTGCGATTATTCGACATTAAAAAAGCTACTCCTAAAATCAGCACTATACCCAAAAGGCCAGTAAATCGTTCCATGTATGTTAAGTTCGTTGGTGTATTTTTTATTCCTTAGTTTCTAAATTTAATGTATAATTCTCAAATGGAACCAAGTCCACTAAATCGTCCTCTTTTAAATGATAAAATTCTTGATGAATATTAAAGGGCTCATCGCTTTCCACCTTCCAATAATTTCCATCCTCTTGCATCTCATACGAATTAACCGTGTCACGCAAATTCCAATTTAAAATGGTTATTGCCAAGTTTTTTGCTCTCGAATTAACCAACTCAAATAAAG
>CAINEG010000210.1 GCA_903847655.1 uncultured Bacteroidota bacterium | reverse complement strand
TTGCAGGAACTGTTAAAGGATTGTAAGTACCAATTTTTTGGATGAATTTACCATCTCTTGGTGCGCGTCCGTCGGCTACTACTATAAAGTAGAAAGGCCTTTTTTTACTACCATGACGCTGTAGTCTGATCTTTACTGCCATTTTAAATAGAAATTTATAGGCGTTATTAAATAGGGTTAACTGAATGCAAATATAGGAGAAAGGGAAATACGATACAAGTTTATCCTAAAATAGATTGATTATCAATTACTTATCTTCTTAACCCGGGCATTTTACCACCCATTGGGCCACCTGGCATCTGACCGCTCATCTGCTTCATCATCTGTTTCATTTGGTCAAATTGTTTGATAAAGGCATTGATCTCCCCAATGTCTTTGCCCGCCCCTTTGGCAATTCTTTGTTTTCTACTTGGATTCAAAACCTCCGGATTACGTCTTTCGATAATGGTCATGGATTGAATGATGGCTTCTACGCCTTTAAATGCATCGTCTTTAATATCGATGTCTTTTAAACTTTTGCCCATGCCTGGAATCATGCCCATGATGTCTTTCAAATTCCCCATTTTTTTAATTTGGTGAATCTGCGTCAAAAAATCTTCGAAGTCAAATTGATTCTTGCGAATTTTTTTCTCTAATTTTTTAGCTTCTGCTTCATCGTAATTTGCTTGCGCTTTTTCTACCAAAGAAGTAATGTCGCCCATACCTAAAATTCTTTGGGCCATACGCTCAGGATAAAAAATATCCAAGGTCTCCATCTTCTCTCCACTGCTCATAAACTTGATGGGTTTATTGACCGTGTACTTTATAGAAAGCGCGGCACCACCCCTGGTATCTCCATCTAACTTAGTTAAAACCACACCAGTAAAATCAAGACGATCGTTGAAAGCCTTGGCTGTATTGACTGCATCTTGTCCTGTCATGGCATCCACTACAAATAAAATCTCTTGTGGTTGAATGGCATTTTTAATATTGGCAACCTCATTCATCATCATTTCATCCACGGCCAATCTTCCCGCCGTATCAATAATGATTACATTTTTATTGTTGGCTTTGGCATACACGATGGCATTTTGCGCAATAGATACTGCATCTTTATTTTCTCTTTCCACAAAAATATCTACGCCAATTTGTTCGGCGAGTACCGTTAATTGATCCATGGCCGCTGGTCGATAAATATCCGCAGCAACTAATAAAGGTGATTTTTTTTGTGCTTTTAAATAAGTAGCCAACTTTCCTGAAAAAGTGGTTTTACCTGAACCTTGTAAACCTGCCACTAAAATAACAGTAGGGCTTTTGCTTAAATCCAAGATGGCAGCTTCAGACCCCATGAGTTTGGTTAACTCATCTTGAACAATTTTGGTCATCAATTGACCCGGACTGATGGCATTGATGACTTTTTCACCAATGGCTTTTTCTTTAATGCTATCGGTAAACTCTTTGGCAATTTTAAAATTGACATCGGCATCCAACAATGCTTTTCGGATATCTTTTAAGGTATTAGCAACATTCAATTCATTGATTCTTGCCTGACCTTTTAGGTGCTTAAACGCAGATTCTAATTTTTCACTCAAACTATTAAACATAGTACCAATATTAAGGGGAGCAAAGATAAGTGATCATTACGAGTCAAGCATCATGAATTCAAAAGGTATAAATACGTTAAAATTAGAAAATTATAGAGTATCGTAATATGATATAAAATGTTGAATTTCATATACTTACACCAATTTAGAGATTACTCTATCTATGTCTTGACAGTTTGTTAACTAATAAAGAATAAAAAATACTTGGAACCTAACCTTTATTTAATATTATTGCATCAAACGAATCAATTTTTAAAGAGGAGCTAGTTATATATGAGTAAGAAACAATTATTTACGCTTGAATTTCCAGTTAGATGTTCACCAAATATACTTTTTGAATTTCTTTCCACGCCATCTGGTCTACAAGAATGGTTTGCAGACAAGGTAGACGAATGGGAGAATGTGTTTAGTTTTTCATGGAATAAAGGCGTACCTGACAAAGCAGAATTATTGGACCAAGAGCCGGATAAATTTATAAGATTTAAATGGTTGCATGGCGAAAAAAATGAGTACTTCGAATTTAGAATAGAAAAAACTGAAATTTCTAATCAAACTATTTTAATCGTGAAAGACTTTGCTGAGAAAAATGAAATTAAAGACCAAAGTAGGCTTTGGGAATATCAGATAAAAGAACTCTTTCATCGCATTGGTAGTTAGCACTACAACGCATTGTTCAAAAAATTAGACATACTAATTCTTAAGGCTTTTATTGGGCCTTTTATAGCAGCACTCACCATTTCAACTTTTGTGCTGACTATGCAATTCTTTTGGTTATACATTGACGACTTAGTGGGCAAAGGATTAGACTTAGTGACCATTTTGCAATTAATAGGATTGGTCTCTGTAAGTACTTTTACCACCGCACTCCCTTTAGCCTTGTTATTTTCTTCCATCATGACCTTTGGTAATTTGGGTGAAAGTTTTGAACTCATTGCCATTAAAGCCGCAGGTATTCCCTTGGTTCGATTCATGCGCCCCTTATTTATTTTCACTATTTTTTTAGCAGGTATCGCATTTTTATTTGCCAACAACATCATTCCTGTGACGCAAATGAAACTAAGTAATTTGAAATATGAAATTATTGTAGCCAAGCCTGCCATTGATTTAAAGGAAGGTGTGTTCTATGATAAAATTGACGGCTATGTAATCAAACTAGGAAAGAAAGAAAGTAATGACAGCGTGATGCACAATATTGTCATCTTCGAAAAAAAATATGGTTTACAAGATAATTTCATCATGGCGGAGTCGGGGGTAATGCGTGTATCGTCCAATAAAAAATTCTTAGAATTTATTATGTACAATGGATGGAGATACCAAGAAAGAGGAGTAAGGGCCACCACCAACACCGAATTCACTAGATTGTATTTTAAAGAATATAAAAAAGTATTCGACTTAAAAAGCTTTGAGATGAACAAAAGCAATGACAATGTCTATGATCCAAAAATGTTAAGTGTACGACAGTTGGGCCACGCAATGGATTCGCTAAATAACAAAGACAGCTTTTATGTAAAAAAAATTAACACTGAAATTGCTCCTTACTTGCGATTTCTGTTTTATAAGGACAGCAACCAGGTTTTCTTAGCACAAAAAAAACAAGCTTCCTTAACTGATTTTAAACAACTCATTCCAGACTCTATTGCTAGTTCGGTTTCGGAATCAGCCAGCTATCAATTCACTTCCATACAAGCTAATTTTACTACCCTTAATGAAACTTATAAGCAAAATGTGACTGTCAACTCATTGCATGGCATAGAATGGCACCGCAAGTTTACTTTGTCTTTTGCTTGTATTGTACTTTTTTTAATTGGCGCCCCCCTTGGTTCGATTATTAGAAAAGGAGGACTAGGTACCCCAATGGTTTTGGCCATTATCTTTTTTGTGGTATTTTTTCTACTCAATAATTTTGGCGAAAAATTTGCCAAATCTGGTGAATGGACTGTTTATTTTGGTATGTGGATGTCATCGGCCGTGTTGATACCTGTTGGGCTGTTTTTAACCTATAAAGCCATGCGCGATTCTCAGCTGTTCAACCAAGAATTTTACTACCGACTATTACATCCAATTAAAGTAACTTTACGGAAGTACTTTAAAAAATAATACTATGAACATGCAAAACCGTCGTCAGTTTATCAAAACAACTGGCAAAGCAGGTATGGCCATGGCCACGCTACCCCTCCTTTCAAAAATGAGTCCAAATGCATTGGGTATGGCAAATGAATATACACAGCAACCCTTGCCTTATAACTATACTGCATTAGAACCTTTTATTGATGCAATGACGATGGAAATTCATTACACCAAACATGCAGCGGCTTATGCAAAAAATTTAGCCGATGCGGTAATTGCAGAAAAACTAGATACTAATGCCACAAGCTTGACTGATTTGCTAAAAAATATTTCGCATTATTCTCCAAAAATGAGAAACAATGCAGGCGGACATTATAATCATGAATTGTTTTGGCAATTAATGAAGCCTGCACCTGCCACTGCGCCAAGCGGGGCATTGGCTGAAGCCATTACCAAGGCCTTTGGTTCGTTTGATGCTTTTAAAACCGCATTTGGGGATGCCTCCAAAGCAAGATTTGGAAGTGGATGGGCTTGGTTACTGGTGAAAGCAGATGGAAGTTTGGCAGTAAGTTCCACCCCCAATCAAGACAACCCTTTGATGGACATTGCAGAAACAAAGGGAAGTCCGATTCTAGGTTTAGATGTTTGGGAGCATGCTTATTATTTAAAATATCAAAACAAGCGTGCCGATTACATCAATGCTTGGTGGAATTTAGTGAACTGGGAATTTGTACAAAAAAAATACGCAGAAGCTACGCAGTAAAAAGCCATTTAAGTTCACGCCCCTTAAAGAAGTCCCTTGCAAAAGTCAAACAGAATTTAAAAATTCAATTTTTTGTAACTAGTTTAAGTATTGTATTGTTTGTACTTAAGTTTGTTGCTTATTTTATGACTCATTCTTTGTCTGTTTTATCAGATGCATTGGAAAGCATTGTGAATGTACTCGCTGGATTAATTGGATTGTATAGTTTGTATGTCGCCTCCAAGCCTAAGGACAAGGATCATCCTTATGGACATGGCAAAGCAGAATTCGTTTCCGCCGCATTTGAAGGAAGTTTAATTATTACAGCAGGTTTTATTATTTTGTATGAATCCATCCATACTTTTTTCGAACCCAACACCTTGCATGGATTAGACAATGGTATTTGGATTTTACTCTTGACCGCCGTATTAAATATGGTCGCTGGCTTATTTGCCAAAGCCAAAGGCAAAAAGAATAAATCTTTAGCCTTAAGTTCAAGTGGGCAACATTTACTGATAGACAGTTATACCACCTATGCGGTGACCATTGGCATCGGATTGGTATTGTATACAGGTTATAAAATTATTGATACCATTATTGCTATTTTGATGGGCTTGTGGATCATTTACAATGGCTATAAAATAATAAGAGAGTCTTTGGCGGGCATTATGGACGAAGCGGATATGGCTTTATTGGATGAAGTGATTCATGAATTAAATAAATCGAGAAATACTCATTGGATAGATCTACATAATTTAAGAGTGATCAAATATGGTGCTTTAATGCATATTGATTGTCATTTAACTGTGCCTTGGTATTTCAATGTCAATGAAGCACACGGCGCAGTGGACCAATTTACCAAACTAATCAAAAATAAATTTGGCGACAGTGTTGAATTTTTTGTACATACCGATGGATGTATGGCTTTTAGTTGCCCCATCTGTACCATGGACAATTGCACTAAAAGAACTTCCCCATTTCAACATAAATTAAATTGGACCCGCGAAAATGTATTGTCCGATTTAAAACACCAACTGAATTAAATAAAAGTTAAACTTAATTTATATGAACCCTTGGCAAACATATCAAGAACAACACAAAGATCGTTTTTTACAAGAGCTGCTCACTTTATTGCGCATTCCAAGCATTAGTGCCAAAACAGAACACAATGCCGATATGTTGGCTTGTGCCAAAGCAGTGGAGCAGTCTTTAAAAGACGCTGGTGCACCCCATACTAAAATTTATGAAACAGAGGGGCATCCCATTGTCTATGGAGAAATAATAACGGATCCAAGTTTTCCAACGGTACTAGTGTATGGACACTATGATGTGCAGCCAGCCGATCCATTGGAACTATGGCAGAGCAGCCCATTTGAACCAAGCATCAAAGACGGTAAAATTTTTGCGCGCGGTGCTTGCGATGATAAAGGACAATTTTACATGCATGTCAAAGCATTGGAAATTATGACTAAAACCAATTCGCTTTGTACCAATATTAAATTTATCATTGAAGGAGAAGAAGAAATTGGCAGTCCTAATTTAGCCAGCTTTGTTAAAGCAAATACCGAACTTTTAAAAGCAGATGTAATTTTAATTAGTGACACGGCCATGATTAGCATGGATACCCCTTCTATTGATATTGGCGTAAGAGGCTTAAGTTATATCGAACTAGAAATTACAGGACCCAATAGAGACTTACACAGTGGAGTGTATGGTGGTGCTGTGGCCAACCCCATTACCATACTATCAAAAATGATTGCTTCTTGTCACGACGAAAATAATCACATTACCATTCCCGGATTTTATGATGATGTAGTTGTTTCCACCGATGCTGAAAGAAAAAAAATGGCAGAAGCCCCATTTGATGAAAATGAATACAAAATCGACTTAGGCATTCAAAATGTTTGGGGTGAAAAAGGCTATAGCACCAATGAAAGAACAGGTATACGTCCTACTTTAGAAGTAAATGGCATCTGGGGTGGTTACACTGGCGAGGGGGCAAAAACCGTTTTGCCTTCCAAAGCATTTGCCAAAATATCTTGTCGATTGGTCCCAAATCAATCTTCAGAAAAAATTACAGAAATGGTACTAGCCCATTTTAAAAAAATTGCACCACCCAATGTAACTGTGCATGCATTTGAACACCATGGAGGCGAACCATACATCACCCCCATAGATTCACATGAATACCAAAGTGCCGCCAAGGCCATCGCTACTACTTTTGGCAAAGAGCCCATTCCTGTTCGTGGCGGTGGCAGCATTCCTATTTGTGCTTTGTTTGAAAAAGAATTGGGATTGAAAATTGTATTTATGGGCTTTGGCTTAGACAGTGACAACTTACATAGCCCGAATG
>CAINEG010000209.1 GCA_903847655.1 uncultured Bacteroidota bacterium | reverse complement strand
GCCATTACAGGAACATCTCTACGACCTGCTTCTTCTACGGCCATTTTTAATTCTTCTGGACTAAAATGTACATTTTGTGGATTATCGCCTGTGGTCATAAAGGCACCAGTTACTAAAATTTTTATCCAATCACTTCCATTTTTTATTTCGGTGCGAACGGCCTTTCTAATTTCTTCAGGGCCATCAACAATCAATCCATCAGCAATTATTTTTTGTTCGTAGGAAATAAAGTTGATGTCACCACCACCACCAGTTACAGACAAATAATGCCCTGCCCCATAAATATGTGGTCCCACAAAAAGGCCTTTATTAATGGCATTTCTTATTTCTAAATTAGCATATCCAACATCTTCATCTCCTGCGACACGAACTGCTGTCCATCCTTCGGATAGCAGGTCCTGTAGTGCTTTTAAGCCAGTCAAGGTTTTGGCTGCCGAACTTGCACGCAAATGTCCCACTTGATAATCATCCGAGCTATTGTCTGGATGCACATGCGCATCAATCAATCCAGGAAGAATTGTGTACTCTCCTAAATCTATGATGGTAAATCCATTACCATATTTATCTAGGTGTAAATTTTCTTTATTTTCAATGGCAATAATTTTATTGTCACTAATGATAATAGCTGGATTCGTAATCACTTTTCCTGTGCCATCAATTAAATTTTTCGCGAGCAGCACTTTCTTTTGACTCAATGCATGAATGCTTAGTAAAAGAAATGCGCAAATGCTTAAAACTAGTTTCATTGTTTAAATTTTTACTCCCCTCAATTTAAATAAAATATTAGTTAACTGCTCATTTATGCAGCTAAGTTTATTATATTTAAAGACCAATTATTAAAATCCAAATCAAAAATTAGCCAAGATGTCAAGTCCTTTTTTATCTCCATCGCAAATTGAGGCCTACCATAGAGATGGGTACCTGATTGTGAAAAATTTTTGCGCTAAGCCAGAAGTAGAAAAATTATACGCCACTGCCTTACAAGACGATGCGATGGCTAAAAATGCCCTTGACTTAAATGACCAAACAGGTAAAAAAACAAGGCTCTCCTTGTGGTTTACCCCTGGCAATGATGTATTTGGTTATTTAACTAGAAGTGAAAGAATGATTGAGGGGGTGGAACAATTATTAAATAGTGGGGCTCCGGTTTGCCATTTCCATTCTAAATTGATGCAAAAAGAACCCAAGGTGGGGGGTGCTTGGGAATGGCACCAGGATTATGGCTATTGGTACAAGAACCAGTTTATGTTTCCCGATCAATTGATTAGTGTGATGGTGGCTTTAACCCCAGCCAATAAAGAAAACGGTTGTATTCAGGTGATTAAAGGTTCTCATAAAATGGGCAGGGTCAATCATGGTTTTGCAGGGGAACAAGTAGGTGCCGATCAAGTAATGGTAGATAATGCATTGAAAACCATGGACTTAGTCTATGTTGAAATCGAAGCTGGAGATGCCCTTTTCTTTCATAGCAATATTTTACATCGTTCGGAGGCCAATTTATCCAATAGCCCACGATGGTCCATTATTTCCTGTTATAGTGCGCAAACTAATCTGGCCTACAATGAAACCTCCAATTCCTGGCATACACCAATTGAGACCGTGCCCAATGAAGCAGTCATGGACTGGACTTCAAGTTCCCTTGGGGGAGCCGATTTTTTAAAGAAAGAAAACGATCCTGCACTCAAACCCACCCAATGGGAAAAATAATACCAGTGGTATAAGAATTCGTATTATTTGCACTTGCTAATAATTTATTTCTTAGTTTTAGAGACAGTAAAAATTTGATTAAAAAACTGTACTGTTTTTAAAAAGTATTCTAACATTATGTATTTATTAGGAATTGATATAGGCACTTCTTTTATTAAGTTGTCTTTGGTGGATGCGGCAACGCAAAAAAACATAACTACAGTTCAATTTCCAGATACTGAAAATGCCATTGTTTCCAAACAATTAGGTTGGGCCGAACAATCACCCATTACCTGGTGGGAGCAAGTACAAAAAGGCGCTTTAAAATTACATGCCGCTGCTAAAAAAATAAATCCATCTTATGATGCGCAAGCCATTGCTGCTATTGGGATTGCTTATCAAATGCATGGGCTAGTGTTGGTGGATAAAAATCAAAATGTTTTAAGAGACAGTATTATTTGGTGTGATAGTCGTGCGGTCGACTATGGCCATAAAGCATTTGATGCCATCGGTCATGAAAAAGCTTTAGCACATTTATTGAATTCTCCTGGAAATTTTACCGCCTCAAAATTGGCTTGGGTGAAAGAAAATGAGCCAGCCGTATATGCGCAAATAGATAAAATTATGTTGCCTGGTGATTTTATTGCCATGAAATTAACAGGAGAAATTACCACAACAATAGCTGCTTTGTCAGAAGGCATTTTTTGGGATTTTAAAAACAAAGAAATTTCGAAATCGGTGCTAGACTATTTTGGATTTGACGCTTCTTTTTTTCCAAAGATTCAAGAAGTATTTAGTCACCATGGGGCTTTGCAAACATCTGTGGCCAGCGCTTTATCCTTAAAGGCAGGAATTCCAGTTACTTATAAAGCAGGAGACCAACCCAACAATGCCCTTTCTTTAAACGTATTGGCACCGGGCGAAGTAGCAGCCACTGCAGGCACTTCTGGTGTTATTTATGGAGTGGGTGATACCTTGTCTTATGACCTAAAATCTCGTGTCAATAGTTTTGCGCATGTGAATCATACTGCCGAGACCAATAGAATTGGGATCTTATTGTGTATTAATGGAACAGGTATTTTAAATAGCTGGGTGAAAAAAATGGTGGGTGTGAATTACGATTACAATCAAATGAATCAGGCCGCCTCAAGCATTGAAGCCGGTAGCGAAGGTTTAAAAATATTTCCATTTGGCAACGGGGCAGAACGCATTTTTGAAAATAAAATTTTAGGTGCACAGTTCGCGGGCATCGATTTAAACAAACATACAGCAGCACATATTTTTAATGCTGCACAAGAAGGCATTGCCTTTGCATTTAGATATGGCTTAGACATTATGCGTGAAAATAATTTGCAACCAAGCATTATTAGAGCTGGTCATGCGAATTTATTTTTGAGTAAAGTGTTCAGTCAGGCCTTTGTAAATGCAACTGGGGTGCCGGTGGCCCTCTATCATTCAGACGGTAGTGTGGGCGCGGCTATTGGCGCAGGCATTGGATCAGGAATTTACAAAAATGCTACCGAAGCGTTTTCCGATTTCAAGCCCATTCAAATCATTGAGCCAACTAAGGTAGCGCAGTATGATGCAATTTATGCCGGATGGAAAAATCAATTAGAAAAACAATTACTAAATAATTAATAAAAACTATAAAAATAAATTGTATGTCAGTAGTACTAGGTAAAAAAGAATTTTTTAAAGGCATTGGCGCCGTAAAATTTGAAGGATTGAACAGTGATAATCCATTGAGCTATCGTTGGTATGACGAAAATAAAATAGTCGCAGGCAAGTCCATGAAAGAATGGTTGCGTTTTGCAGTAGCTTATTGGCATAGTTTTGTTGGAAATGGGGCTGATCCTTTTGGAGAGCCTACTTTAATTTATCCTTGGAATGAACACAGTGATGCAGTAGAACGTGCCAAGGACAAAGCCGATGCTGCTTTTGAATTTATCACCAAATTAGGTTTGCCTTATTATTGTTTTCATGATGTAGATGTTGTGGATCATACGAATGATGTGAAAGAAAACGACAGACGCATGCAAGCATTGACTGCCTATTTGAAAGAGAAGCAGGATGCCAGCGGCGTAAAATTATTATGGGGCACTGCTAATGTGTTTAGCAATAAGCGTTACATGAATGGCGCTTCTACCAATCCTGATTTTCATGTATTGACCCATGCTGCTGCACAAGTAAAAGGAGCCTTAGATGCAACCATTGCATTGGGCGGAGAGAATTATGTTTTTTGGGGAGGACGCGAAGGCTACATGACCTTGTTGAATACGAATATGAAAAGAGAGAAAGAACATTTGGCTAAATTTTTACATACTGCTAAGGACTATGCAAGAAAAAATGGTTTCAAAGGAACTTTCTTTATCGAACCAAAGCCATGTGAGCCCACTAAGCATCAATATGATTATGACAGTGAAACAGTGATTGGATTTTTAAGACAATACGATTTACTGAATGATTTCAAATTAAACATCGAAGTGAATCACGCTACTTTAGCGGGTCATACTTTCCAACATGAATTACAAGTAGCCGTAGATGCTGGTATGCTAGGAAGCATTGATGCCAATAGAGGCGATACACAAAATGGCTGGGACACAGACCAGTTTCCTACAAATATCAATGAATTGGTAGAATCTATGTTGATCATTGTAGAAGCGGGTGGATTTCAAGGGGGCGGAATTAATTTTGATGCCAAGCGCAGAAGAAATTCAACAGACCCTATAGATTTATTCCATGCACATATTGGAGGTATTGATACTTTTGCGCGTGCATTGATTACGGCAGATGCGGTTTTACAAAAATCCGAGTACAAGAAAATTCGCACCAATAGATATGCCTCTTTTGATGC
>CAINEG010000208.1 GCA_903847655.1 uncultured Bacteroidota bacterium | reverse complement strand
CAGCACTTGCAAGAGGAGAATTAAGAGCCATAGGGGCCACTACCTTAAATGAGTATCAAAAGTTTTTTGAAAAAGACAAGGCATTAGAGCGTCGTTTTCAAAAAGTAATAATAGATGAACCTAATAAAGAAGATGCGATTTCTATTTTAAGAGGTTTGAAAGAAAGATATGAAACCCATCATCATGTAAGAATTAAAGATGAAGCCATTATAGCAGCGGTCGAATTATCGAGCAGGTATATTACCGATCGTTTCTTGCCAGATAAGGCTATTGATTTAATTGATGAGAGTGCAGCTAAGTTAAGATTAGAGATGAATTCAATGCCCGAAGAGTTAGATACTTTAATTAGACAAATTAGACAGCTTGAAATTGAAAGAGAAGCGATTAAAAGAGAAAACAATCCAGATCAATTAAAAGCCTTAAATATTGAAATAAGTAATTTAACAGTTGAGCAAGATACTTTAAAAGCAAAATGGGCTGAAGAAAAAGAAATGGTGGACAAAGTACAAAACACAAAGGCTGAAATTGAAAAATTAAAACAAGAAGCAGAAGTAGCGGAGCGTAATGGAGACTATGGTAAAGTGGCCGAGATAAGATATGGTAAAGTAAAAGAGCAAGAAACCAATTTACTTGAGTTTAGTAAACTCTTGCAAGCGATTGGCACCAATGGTAAAAGATTAATGAAGGAAGAAGTAGATGCGGAAGATATTGCAGAGAATGTGGCGAAGGCCACGGGCATTCCTGTACATAAAATGCTACAATCTGAAAGAGAAAAATTATTGCACTTAGAAGAAGAGTTACATAAAAGAGTGGTAGGGCAAGAAGAGGCCATTACTGCTGTATCCGATGCGATAAGAAGAAGTAGAGCGGGTTTACAAGATCCTAAAAAACCTATTGGGTCCTTCATTTTCTTAGGCACCACTGGTGTGGGTAAGACAGAGCTAGCCAAGGCCTTGGCGAATTATTTATTTGATGATGATTCCATGATGACACGCATTGACATGAGTGAGTATCAGGAAAAGCATTCTGTATCTCGTTTAGTAGGAGCGCCTCCGGGTTATGTAGGTTATGACGAAGGCGGACAATTAACAGAGTCGGTAAGACGTAAGCCTTATAGTGTAGTTTTATTGGATGAGATTGAAAAAGCGCATCCCGATGTTTGGAATATATTATTACAAGTATTAGATGATGGGCATTTGACAGATAATAAAGGAAGAACGGTGAATTTTAAAAATACCATTATTATTATGACCAGTAATATGGGTAGTCATTTAATTCAAGAAGCCTTTGAGGGCGTGACAGAAAAAAATCTGGAACAAAAAATTGAACAGTCGAAGGTGGAGGTAATGGCTTTATTAAAACAAACCATACGACCCGAATTTTTAAATAGAGTAGATGAAATTATTATGTTCTCTCCTTTACTACAAAAACAAATGTCGGCGATTGTAAAAATTCAATTGAATAATTTAAAATCATTGGTGGCGGAGAATGGAATTGAATTAGCATTTAGCGATTATTTAGTGGAATATCTATCTGACCAAGGTTTTGACATGCAGTTAGGCGCTAGGCCTTTGAAACGACTCATTCAAAAAATGGTGGTGAATGAATTTAGTAAGAAGATTTTAAGTGGGGAAATTGATAAAACTAAAAAAGTATTGATTGATATTTTTGATGGGGTGATTGTATTTAGAAATGAAGGCTAAGATAATTATTGGGCAACATAGAAACTAACAACTTGAACTCTTTTGCTGCTCCTTTTTGAAATATAGGCTAGGACTTGTATATTTGAAAGATAGATTCATTAAAATCTTTATTATACAATGGCTAGTAACAAACAAGCGGCAGTCGGTTTCATTTTTGCAACTATTTTATTGGATGTCATTGGGCTTGGAATCATTATTCCGGTGGTGCCTCAGTTGTTACAACATTTAATGCATATTACAGATAGGTCAGACATTAGTGCTATTGCAAAACCAGCCATGTACATGACTTTTATTTATGCGGCCATGCAATTCATATTTGCACCCATACTTGGTAGCTTGAGTGATCATTATGGAAGACGTCCCATTTTACTTTTTTCTTTATTGGGTTTTGGTATAGACTATATTTTTTTAGCCTTTGCGCCTACCATTGGATGGTTATTTGTTGCTCGTGTTTTTTCAGGAATTACTGGTTCAAGTATCACCACTGCGGCTGCTTATATGGCCGATATTAGTGATGAAAAAACCAGAGCCAAAAATTTTGGAATGATTGGTGCCGCCTTTGGCATTGGTTTTATCATTGGCCCATTGTTAGGTGGATTGCTGGGAGAGATTGGCCCAAGAATTCCTTTCTTCGTCGCAGCTGGCTTGGCTTTAATCAACGCCCTGTATGGTTATTTTATTTTACCAGAATCTTTAGACAAGGAACATAGAAGACCCTTTGACATCAAAAGAGCCAACCCCATCGGCTCTTTAAAAAATTTAAATAAATACCCTGCAGTTTTTGGATTGATTATTTCTTTATTGTTTATCTACATGGCTTCGCATTCTGTTCAAAGCAATTGGAGTTTTGCCAATATTAGTAAATTTGGCTGGACCCCTAAAATGATAGGCATTTCTTTAGGGGTTATTGGTTTATTGGTAGGGCTAGTGCAAGGCTTATTAATTAGAGTGGTCAATCCAAAACTAGGCAATGAAAAAAGTGTATACTATGGTATTACCTTATATGCCATTGGTTTAATTTTATTTGCCTTTGCTTCTCAAACTTGGATGATGTTTTTATTTTTAATTCCTTATTGTTTAGGAGGAATTTCTGGACCAGCATTACAAGCCATTATTTCTATCCATGTTCCTAAAAATGAACAAGGAGAATTGCAAGGTTCCTTAACTGGACTGCAAAGTTTAACTTCCATTATAGGACCACCTATGATGATTGGTCTAACCTCTTATTTTTCAATAAAGAACGATCCGAATCATATTTATTTCCCTGGCGCAGCATTTTTATTAGGTGCCTTTTTTATGCTTTTAAGTGCGTTTATAGCCTATTGGGTGTTAAAACATGATACTGGGGCGGCCAAGGCCTAGAATCTTGCCTTATAATCCCTTGCTCTTGTTATATTTGTGGCTAAAATAAAGCATCTATGGCTACGCCCTTAATGACAGAATTAGAGCAGACGGTAAATTTCATAAAATCTAAGATTGATTCATCAGCAAATACCGCTATTATCTTAGGAAGTGGGTTAGGCAATTTGTCCAAAGAAATTCAGATAGATTTTTCCATTAACTATAGTGAAATTCCTCATTTTCCAGTGAGTACCGTAGAGGGCCATAAAGGCAGATTGATTTTAGGAACTTTGAATGGGAAGAAGGTTTGGGTGATGGAAGGACGTTTTCATTTTTATGAAGGATACAGTGCTGCAGAAGTAGTTTATCCAATTCGTGTACTGCGTTTGTTAGGTGTTCAAAATTTATTGCTATCCAATGCGGCAGGTGGAGTGCATCCTAATTTTAAAGTAGGGGATTTGATGATTATTAAAGATCATATTAGTTTGTTTACCATCAACCCATTGATTGGGAAAAATGAAGAAGCTTTAGGTACGCGTTTTCCTGACATGAGTGAGCCTTATGCTTATGACTTTATTGAAAAAGCAAAAAAAATTGCTATTGCTCATAATATTATATTGCAAGAAGGTGTTTATGTAGGGGTGACCGGTCCTACCTTTGAAACCAAGGCAGAATATAAATTAATTAAAAATGTAGGGGGAGACGTGGTGGGCATGAGTACCGTTCAAGAAAACATAGCTGCAGTGCATTGTGGTATGAAAGTATTTGCCATGAGTGTTGTGACCGATTTAGGGATTAGAGAGGATAATAATGTCATTACCCACGAAGAAGTTTTGGCAGCAGCACATGCAGCAGAACCAAAGTTGACCCTCATTTTTAGCGCACTGCTAAAAGAAATTGCATAAAAAACAAGGCATGTCTTTTTTTAAAACATTTTTATTTGGGTTTGTTTTTTTGACTTTGATTCAGTTGGAATTGACTGCGCAAAAGCCAGCAGGTTTTGGCAAGCCAGGAGGGTTTAATAGCATGGGGTCCAGTTCGGGTAAGTCAACTGATTCCTTGCAAAAGAGAGACCAAAATGCCGATTCCATTACGCTTTTTTACAAATTGTATAATAGCAATGAGGCATTAAAACTAGATTCAAGCATCAACGATTTCTTTGTGCATTACCCATTGCCTTATACGACGTATCATTTAGGCAATTTAGGCACTGCGACTAAATCTTATTTGTTCGAACCCATACAAAAGGGAGGTTTTGATGCAGGCTTTCATGCCTATGATCGTTATTTTTATACCCTAGAAGGCACCCCTTTTTATCAAACCACGCGTCCTTATACTGAATTTGGTTATTTATTAGGTGGTAAAGGAGAACAGTTGATTGAAGTAAAGCATACGCAAAACAATAAGCAGCAACTTAATTTTTCTTTTGACTATAGATTCAGTAATTCTCCTGGGAATGTAAAAAATCAAAATGCGAATTTGAATAATATGCGCATCACTGCACATTATCAATCTAAACGAAAACGATATGAATCTTTTTGGGTGATGCTCAACAACAAAGCTGCCTCTTCTGAAAATGGTGGTTTGGTCAAAGCTTCCTTGTTGGATAGCTTGTCATTAAACAATCCTTATGAATTAGAAACTAGGTTGGGGGTGAGTGGGGTAGCATTTTCTAATCCATTCAATACCGCTATTGCAACGGGAAATATATATAAGAGTAATACCTTATTGTGGCGTCAATCTTATGATCTTGGTCAAAAGGATTCTGTTGTTAAAGACACCATAGTGATTCATTTGTTTTATCCAAGAATTAGGTTTCAAAATGAAATTAAATATGAATCCAGTGAATATTCTTTTGCAGACAATGCACCCAATGCGGCCAGTTATCTTCAATATTTCAAATACGATATTGGCACTAATGATAAAGTTAAATTTGCAGACGCATGGTCTGTCTTGACCAATGAATTTAGCGTTATTAGTTACCCGCAAAAAAACAATGCCAATCAATTTTTGCAATTAGGACAGGGCTATTCCAATATAAGTACCACACTGGCCAATCAAAAAGCCTGGAACAATTATGATATTTATGCCTTTGGTGTATATAAAAATAAAACAAGAAATCAATTTTGGGATTTACTTGCTGCTGGGAAATTATTTTTAAATGGATACCATGCAGGAGACTATGATGCACAATTTTCTTTGTCTAGGTTACTTTCTACTAATGGTAATTATTTAAAACTCTCCTTTCAAAATAGCAATAGAACCCCTTCCGCCAATTATTTAGGACTCACTCAATTTCCTATGTCCTCTTTAAGTAATAGTCAAAAGGAAAATATAATTAAAATGAGCGGAGAAACAGGGAATCGAAAAACAGGCTGGAACCTATCTGCTAATTATGAGCTCATTAATAATTTTAATTATTTTTCTGCGGCATTGCAGCCTGCTGTGTACAGCCCAGCATTTAGTTATTTGCGCATACAAGCCAGCAATAAGTTTAAAATCAGTACTTATTGGAACTGGTACAATGAATTGAATTTTCAAACAGTAGATCCTGCTGCACCTATTCATCTGCCTATGCTATTGACCAGACAAAGGCTGGCTTTTGAAGGTAATTTTTATAAGAATCTATTTTTGTCCACTGGATTGGAGTTTATTTATCATACCGATTATAAGGCCGATGATTATATGCCTTTGACTGGACAGTTTTATGTGCAGAATGACTATACTTTGCACAATAGGCCCACTGCCAATGCCTATTTAAACTTATTGATTAAACGCTTTAAAGCCTATGTACGTTTAGAGAATTTAAACACATTAATAAGTACTAGTAGTGCTTTAGGTAGTAGTTATAATTTTACTGCTAGAAATTACCCAGGCACCGGCACTTGGTTTAGGGTGGGTATTTGGTGGAATTTTATCAATTAAGATGACATTAGTCATTCTACAAAATGACTATAATTGCCTTTTTTTTAACAGCTATTTTATGGGGTCTTCAAATAAGGCTGTACCTTTGGGGTAATGAAAAGGGTAATTACGATACTTTTAGTTTTATTGTATTCTGTTGCGAGTATAGGTGCAACAGCTTCTACCCATTTATGTGCAGGAAAGGTAAAGACTTGCAAATGCGGCAAGCCTACAAAAAAGGATTTATGCTGTTCTGAAAAAACAGTGTATTTAAAATCACAGGACAATCATCAGGCTCAAACAAGCACCAATAATATTGTTAAGAAATTAAGTCTTAATGCTACGTATGAAATGCTTGCTATTCAAAAGGGTAGTTCTATTGTACTTAATAGCAAGCCAATTTTTGCTCATCAGTCCTTGGTCAATACGGGGCCACCTATCTACGAGTTCATCTGCGTTTATTTAATTTGATTTTGATCTAGAGGCTAGATTGCATTATTTATAGGAATAAAGCAATTTAAAAATGTATACAGCATATGCGTATACTTAAGAAATAGGTTACAAAATTATATTTAAAAAAAAGATTATGAAAAATTTTATATTATTAATGGGTTTTATTTTGATTTCTAGTTTTGCTTTACAAGCGCAAACTTCTACTAAAATTAAAGTAGCAGGTAATTGTGGTATGTGTAAAGGGCATATTGAAAAAGCAGCTAAACAAGCAGGTGCAGTAAGTGCAGACTGGGATAAGGTGGCTAAAGTTTTGAAAGTAAGTTTTGATGCGTCTAAAACATCTACCGATAAAATAGAAGACGCAGTGGCCGCTGCTGGTTATGATACCGAGCATAAAGTAGCTACTGCTGAGGCTTATGGTAAATTAGATGAGTGTTGCCAATATGATAGAGCTGGAAAAACTGCTGTGGCAGAGAACGCTAGCTGTTGCAAACCAGGTGCTAGTTGTTGCACAGAGGGCGTAACTTGTAAAAAAGGCATGTCAAAAGATGGCAAAGAAATGGCATGCTGCAAGAAAGATGCTGCATGTTGTAAAGACGGCGCTTGTTGCAAATAACAAGTAAATAAGCTTTTGAAATCATCATCTATTATTTTATTTTTTAAGACTTTTTAAAAAATGAGCTAATGGGTGATGATTTTTTATTTTTAGGGCGTTCCCAAGGCGTAAAACAAGCAAAAAATAGTACCTTTAAGGGGTGAAAAAAGCAGCTATTATATTTTTAACTTCCTTATACCTTTTGGGTGCTACTGAAGCATATCAATTGCTTAAGTTGCCTTTTCTTTTTGAGCATTATAAAACACATCAAAAATATACACAAGGTTTAACCTTTTCTAAATTTATAGATAATCATTATTTCACAACTACCACTTACGATTCTGATTATCAACAGGATATGCAATTGCCTTTTAAGACATCTAATAGAACTGTTTCTTTGTTGAATTTTGATAGTTTTTTTATAGCAAAACAATCTATTGCGCCAGTGGTAAGCTTTAGTCTTAGAAAAAAATATTTACTTTTTGATGACAAGGATTATGCATCCAATAAGCTCAATAATATTTTCCAACCACCTCGAGCT
>CAINEG010000207.1 GCA_903847655.1 uncultured Bacteroidota bacterium | reverse complement strand
CGTTACTCTCGTTTACCTATTTTTGAAAACAATCTCGATACCATAAAAGGAATTCTATACGTAAAGGATTTACTTATTAATCGCGATGAACCAAATTTCAATTGGAAATCATTGGTTCGACCTGCATTTTTTGTTCCAGAATATAAAAAGATTGATGACTTGCTAAAAGAGTTTAGAACATTGCATACTCATATCGCAGTGGTTGTTGATGAATATGGAGGAACCTCTGGAATAGTAACGTTAGAAGACATCCTAGAAGAAATCGTTGGTGATATATCTGATGAGTATGATGAAGCAGATGACGAATTACGTTACTCGAAACTCGACGAAAATAATTATGTATTTGATGGTAAAACACCATTAACAGATATTTATCGTTTATTGAATATCGACGAAGAAACTTTTGATGTTATACGTGGAGAAGCAGATACAATTGGTGGATTAGTATTAGCCATTGCCGGAAGATTTGTGATGAGTAAAGAAAAAATAACTTTCGAAAATTTTATCTTCACCGTAGAATCTGCAGATCGTAGAAGAGTTAAAAGAGTGAAATTTACTATTGTAACAGAAGATGAATAAATTTTATAGTCTGATATTTTTTGCCCTAGTTTTGGCATCCTGCAATAGCGATTACTCTCCTAAACCAAGAGGATATTATCGCATAGATTTACCAAAGAAAGAGTATAAGAATTACACAAGTGATTGTGGTTTTTCTTTTGAGATACCTACTTACGCAGAGGTAGTAAATGATAGTTCTGTGGACGCTCAAGAATGCTGGAAGAACATCATATATAAAGGGCTCAACGGGCGATTGCACATGAGTTATTATCAATTGTCTTCACCTAAAATGTTAGCTAATCTAGTTGAAGATTCTCGTCGATTAGTTTTTAAACATACCGTTAAAGCCGATGGTATAAATGAGAGTAGAATTGATAACCCAAAAAATAAAGTACACGGTTTGTATTATGACATCGAAGGAAATGCTGCTTCATCAATACAATTTTTTGTAACCGATAGCAATAAAAATTTCTTAAGAGGAGCACTCTATTTTTATGCACCACCACAAGCCGATTCTATTCAACCTGTTTTAAATTTTGTAAAAAAAGATATTGAAAGGATGTTGGAGACTTTTCAATGGAAAAATAATTAGCCAATATGCCAATGTGCTAATTAGCCAATTTATATTGGCACATTAACGAATTGGCACATTAGCACATTAATCAAATTCGTTACTCAATAAGCTTCACCTCTTCCACCTGCACCACTTCCTTCGTTACGTTATCTTGAATGAAGGCTACAAAGTAAATATGCTTTGCTTCCCAAATAGGGTCTAATACTTGAGTGTATGATTTGTTCACACTTGTTCCAATTGGAATAACACTTCCTGTAGTATATAATGCATCACCCCAAGTTGAATTCACCGCGCCACGCAATACATGTCTGTGTACATAGTCAGATATTTCTTTGTCAACGCCGCCACAACTTGAATAAAATTTTTGCCAGTTAATAATGCTGTCTTCTACTACATATACTACTAATTGGTGATTTGAATTTCCTTCTTTTAAGTATTTCGAATTTACTTCTACACTTGCTGTTCTGTTTGCTGAGTTATAGGTAGCACTCATACTTAAAGTAGCGTCTGGATGTTTCGAAATAGCAGTATCTAATATAAATGGTGCTACGGCACTTGACCACGATGTTGATGATAAGATTCGAGCACTATTATATACTGTTCTATTTACCATTCCTTGAGGTAAGCCTTGTGCATCTATTTGGAAATAATCATTTACTTCGGTTCCTGCAGGAGTTCTAAAGTCAGTTCTGAATTTAGTACCGTTTGTATAAGGCTCTGCAAAGAACCCAACATGACTAGCAACAACAATAATACGACCCTTATAAGTTGTATCTAATCGAATGGCTTCATACGCAGCACACGGACAGTTACCGCAGGTATGCCCTGTAAAGTCTTCTAACAAGATTTTTCGTTTTGGTCCAGCAGTTGTATCAATAGTAACTTTTTCATCGAATGGCCCTTCTAAAACATCACATGATGAAAGAAGTGTAGTAATGCCAAGAGCGAATAATAATATTTTTTTCATTTTAAATTTCATTAAAAACTAGACGTAATAGAAACACCAAAACCATTAGATGCTGGTAATTGACGACAAACACCACCTACACATAAATATCCTTCGCGTTGTTTCCCATAAGATAAAGCTACACGAGTAGCATTCTTAATGTAACCAAATGTTCCGGTTAGGTAATGCACTTCTTTCGCTGCATCATGTGGGTTGTTGTAATTATATTGATCGTACACAGCAAAGAACCAATGTGGCGACACTGTATATTCAGCTAATCCCATTACCCATTGACCTTCGTCATGTTTAGTATATAAATGTTGTACTTCTGTACGAATTGTATTTTTCTTATTGATTTTATATTGAGCTTCTAAGATGTTGATGTGCGAATGTAAAACTCCATATCCAGAAACACCTTGAACCACATCTTTGTTAAATACTTGATACATGTAAGTGTAAGCTAATTTCCATTTCGCATTCATCTTTTTGCTCACCATGAATTCCACATCTTCATACATCAAGGTTTTACCTGCT
>CAINEG010000206.1 GCA_903847655.1 uncultured Bacteroidota bacterium | reverse complement strand
TTCTTTTTCTTTATTTTTTCTGGAGAACAGGTTGATAAGCCAGAGATCGTAAAACCACTTCCTACAATAGGATTGCCGAATCCTCCCTTGCCAAAAATTGTTTTACCAAATGCAGTTGCATCAAAAAAGACAAAGCTTAAAAAAACGGATGCTAAGAATGTAGAAGTTAAAAAAGAAGGGGGTTTAAATTTTCAAATTGGAAATGATACTATACCCTATAAGACAATCGGGGCTTATGATTCCGCGCAGTCTAAGCTACCCGATACAAAAAAAGATAGTTGGTTTGAGTCATCCTTGGTTAAAAAAACAATTGAGTTGAATGATAAATTCAAAGACGATAAATTTAAATTCGGAGAGGCTTTAATGGAGCAGTTTCAACATTATTTCTCTCGTATCTTGTATATATCCTTGCCCATGTTTGCATTGTTTTTATGGGTATTGTATCGTAGAAATAAAAATCACTACTTTGTTGATCACCTAATTTTCAGTATTCATATTTACTGTGCGTTTTTTATGATCTTATTCGCTTTAAAGCTCGTGGATCTCTCTACTGAGTTTATTTTTAAAAGGCCCCCATTTGGAGCAGCAGCAATTATTACATCCATCTTAATGTTCTATTATTTATACAAAGCATTGCGCAATCATTTTAATCAATCTAGATTTAAAACGGTTCTAAAATTTATTATTTTAAATTTTTTAACAGCTATTTTAATGGCCGGATTAATGCTAGTGTTTATTTTGCTTTCTTTATTTAATTTATAATATGTCTCAAGAAAATATTTCCAAAAACTTTTTAGAACTGGTGGCCATTATGGATCGCTTAAGAGCAGAATGCCCTTGGGATAAAAAGCAAACCATACATAGTTTAAGAAGTAATACCATTGAAGAATTATATGAATTGGTTGATGCTATAATAGAAGAAGATTGGCAAGGAATTAAAGAAGAGCTTGGCGATTTATTATTACATGTTTTATTTTATACCAAAATAGCTTCTGAAAAAAACGAATTTATTTTAGAAGAAGTTATTGCAGGTATTTCTAAAAAATTAATTCATAGGCATCCACATATTTATGGTGATGTAAAGGCAGAGACAGAAGAGCAAGTGAAATTAAACTGGGAGCAATTGAAATTAAAAGAGGGTGATGGTAAAAAAACTATATTAAGTGGTGTGCCCAATAGTTTACCCTCCATGGTCAAGGCTTTAAGAATTCAGGAGAAAGTAAAACAAGTAGGATTTGAATGGGAGAACAAAGAACAGGTTTGGGATAAAGTAAATGAGGAGATAGGGGAGCTGCAACATGAGGTTGCCGCAAACAACCAAGAGAAGATGGAAGACGAACTGGGGGATGTGCTTTTTAGTTTAATCAATTATGCCAGGTTCTTAAAGATAGACCCAGAAACCGCCCTAGAAAAAACCAATAAGAAGTTCAAGAAACGTTTTGAATTGATGGAATCTTATGCCAAAGACCATCAATTAGATTTAGCCAAATTAAGTTTGGCTGAAAAAGAGGCCATCTGGCAAAAGATGAAATAAGGCCTTTATTTCATCCAATTTTTAGTCATTTTCAATCCCATAAAGCGCAAAATTCCTTAGATTGTAGAGGTAAATT
>CAINEG010000205.1 GCA_903847655.1 uncultured Bacteroidota bacterium | reverse complement strand
GGAGTGGAATAAACCAAATAAGTATACTTCCAAGTGTTGCCCCTATAAAAAACAAAGGAGTGACTTCGCCCCCTTTAAATCCTGCGCTTAAAGTAAAGCTGGTCAATAGCAATTTTATTGCAAAATCAAAATTACCAGCAGGGGATACAAAAGCGTTTGAAATAGAAGGGATACCTAAACCAATGTATTTTGTGCTATTTGCTAAAACAATAAATAAAGCGATAAAAATTCCACCCACAAAAGGACGCAGTGGCGCAAATTTTATTTTTGAAAATAAGCTTTCAAATAATTTATTTGAATAAGTAAATGCCAAGGCAGTCAAACCAAAAATTAATCCAGCAAGGATGGACCAAGTAAAATTACTAAAGGAGATAGGTGGGATCAATACAATGGAATAAATGGTATGCTTTACCTGCCAAGCCAAACAAATATAATGAGCGCCAAATGCGGTAGCAAAACTGGGTAAAATATTTTCAATTTTTATTTTTTTAAAACTCATAATTTCCAATGCAAAAATGGCTGCTGCCCATGGCGTACCAAATACAGCAGCAAAGCCTGCACTCACCCCAATAATTAAAACCGTTTTTCTCTCGGCTGCATTTAATTTAAATAAATTAGTGAACTGATCTGCAATAGCTCCGCCCATTTGAACAGCCGTGCCTTCTCTACCTGCAGAACCACCAGCAATATGGGTAAGTAAAGTGCTGATAAAAATAAGCGGGGTCATTAACAAGGGAATAGGTCTTACCGTTGCGTCCTTATCGTTGGATTGATGTTTTTCTAAAATTAAATTATTTCCTTTTTTAGATTCGGCACCATAATAATGGTAAGCAAGCCCAATGGCTAAACCAATCAGGGGTAGAAAATTCACGATCCAAATATGCCCACTACGCCATAGCGTGATAAAATCCAAGGCTATTAAAAACCAGGCAGTGGCAGTGCCTACTAGGCATGAAACTAATAATGAAATGACCAACCATTTGACTAGATATAAAAAACCCGCGTTTAATTTTTCTGTTTGCATTTCAATGAACCATTTTATGCTTGGTCCTTATTTTTATCTTTCTTTAATAACATCACAATGGCAATAATTACCCAAATAAAATTTACCAACATAGAAGGGTAGGCTTGATGATAATATGTATTTAAGACAAAAAACAAACCACCTACCAAGTTGGCCATCACATAAGTTTTGCTATTGGCTGCTAATTTGCCTGTAATGTTTAAGGCATAAGAACCCACAATCAATACCGAGGCGATCCAGCCCAAAACTTCAATTAATATACCCATGCAATAAAATTAAGTTAATTAGCATAAAAAGGGCAGTTAAATGATGTTTAAACTTCAGACAAAATCCAAAATATTGCCTAATTTTAATCTTGCATGGAAAAATCATACAAGAAGCTACTAGAGAACAATAAAAAATGGGTTTCCGACCAACTGGCCTTGGATCCCACTTATTTTCAAAAATTGGCCAATAGCCAAAATCCAGAATATTTATGGATAGGCTGTTCTGATAGCAGGGTTCCTGCCAATCAAATCACCGGCACTTTACCAGGGGATATTTTTGTACATCGCAATATTGCCAATATGGTCATTCATAGCGATATGAATATGCTAAGTGTTTTGTCCTATGCGGTGGAAGTATTGAAAGTGAAACATATTATTGTTTGCGGCCACTATGGTTGCGGTGGGGTATTGGCTGCCATGGAAAACAAACAGTTTGGATTAATTGATAATTGGCTTAGACATATTAAAGATGTTTACCGCTTACATTTTAAAGAACTAGATGCTATTGCTGATACCAAACATAGGGCAGACAGATTAGTTGAATTAAATGTCATTGAACAAGTGCAAGATTTAGGTAAAACATCTATCGTGCAAAATGCATGGAAAAGAGAACAACCTTTGCATTTGCATGGTTGGGTGTATGATGTAAAAGATGGCATCATCAAAGATTTGGATGTGAATTTTAAAGGCACCAGCGATTTACACAGCGTATTTCATTTAGACTAACTTGTCTTATAATTGACCTTATTGCATTAACGATTTAATTTCAACTATGAAAAATTTAATTTTGGCGATGCTTTGCATGCTTGTTTTGAATGCACAAGCGCAAACCTATATTCCTTCTAAAGAAAATGTAAAAGCCAGAACTGCTTTTCAAGATAATAAATTTGGCATGTTTATTCATTGGGGAGATTTTAGTGTATTAGGGGATGGGGAATGGGTTATGGAAAATAAAGGCATCAATAAAACAGAATATTCAAAATTGATTAAATTATTTAATCCAGTAAATTTTGATGCAGCCAAATGGGTAAGCACTGCAAAAAATGCGGGTATGAAATATATCGTGCTTATAACCAGACATCATGATGGCTTTTCTAATTGGGACACCAAGCAATCGGATTGGAAAATTACCAATACTGCCTTTAAAAGAGATCCATTGAAAGAATTGGCAGCAGAATGTAAGAAGCAAGGCATCAAGCTTGGTTTTTATTATTCCTTATTGGATTGGAATAGAGCGGACTATCCTTATGAAACTGGCAAAACTGGTAAAAAAGCTGGAAGAACTGCCAAAAGTAATTATGATTCTTATTTAAAATTTATGAAGGGCCAATTAACGGAACTGCTTACTAACTATGGAGATATTTCTTGTATTTGGTTTGATGGACATTGGGACCAAACCAATCCTGAAGGATCCAAAGACAGAACCTCTCGTTTGAATTGGAAGTATGATGAAATTTATAGTTTAATTCATAAGCTACAACCTGCATGTATGATTGGGAACAATCATCATTTAGATCCCATAACAGGTGAAGATTTTCAAATGTTTGAACAGGATTTACCTGGGCAAAACAATTCAGGACTAAGTTTTCAAACTGCCTCTGAATTGCCTTTAGAATCATGTATCACCATGAATGATTCATGGGGGTTCAAAATCAATGATCATAATTTTAAATCCTTTACTAATATCATTCAAACCTTAGTGGGGGCTGCCGGACGTAATTCAAATTTGCTATTAAATATCGGGCCCATGGCCAATGGGGAAATTCAATCTGAATTTACAGATACATTAGCCTTAGTAGGCAAATGGGTGAAAAAATATGGACCTAGTATTTATGGTACAAGAGGAGGTCCTTTGGTGCCACAAAATTGGGGCGTGACTACGCAAGATGCCAAGCATGTATATGTTCATATTTTAGCACCAAGAAACACTTCAGGTTTATTTATCCCTGGAAAAATAAAGGCCACTAAAGTTACGCTCATGGGTACCACTACTAGCTTACCTTTTTTAGTTAAAAATAATGGGGTTTTAATTGACACCCATGGGCTAGAATTAACAGGACCTGATACTATTATTGTTATTGAATAATTAGATCAGTTAACAATTTGGTAACATTGTCTACTTGAAACAAGTTTTTCAAGTCTTTTTCTTTACGAATTAGGCCTAAGTTAATAATTACTTAACATTGAAATGGGCTAGTTATTTTCTTATTTCAGCTAGGTTTGCCACTTAATAAACCTATAGTTTTGAAGAAGATTTTAATTACGTTTTTATTCTCCTTTTTAGCATTCAATCTGTTTTCTCAGACAGTAATTTTAAACGGTAAACTATTTGACAATGACAATAACTCTGCAATAGCGGGTGCTATTGTTAAAGTAAACAATGGTAAGAAGATATACACTACTGATGTAGAAGGTAGATTTGTAATTTCACTTGAATTAGGCAAAACCTATACCATTACATGCTCAAGCATAGGTTACACCACTAAAGAAATTTCCGATATTACTTCAGATAAGAATTCTTCCATTGAAATTGGTTTGTTAAGAGCTAAGAACAAGCAGTTGGCAGATGTGGTGGTAAAAAGTTCTTCCAAAAAAGAGACAGCTGCTTCTATTTTTGCCATGCAAAAAAATAGCTCCTCTATTTCTGATGGTATTTCTTCTGAAACCATTAAGAAATCACCAGATAAAAATATAGGTGACGTTTTAAAAAGAGTATCTGGAGCATCTGTTCAAGACAATAAGTTCGTTATAGTAAGAGGTTTGAACGAAAGATACAACACCGCCTTATTGAACAATTCAATTTTGCCAAGTACAGAGCCTGATAAAAGAGCTTTTTCTTTTGATATTATT
>CAINEG010000204.1 GCA_903847655.1 uncultured Bacteroidota bacterium | reverse complement strand
CACACCACCCATGGCTTGCATAACTTGTAAGCTGGTAAAGTTTTCAGAAGCGATTAATTCAATGCCTCTTCTTTGGCGTTCTAATTCTTGACGGATAATGTCAAATACAAGGGTATCTCTTTGCATGGCTGTATTTTTAGGGTTCTATTTTGCAAAAATAAATCATTAATGAGCCTAGTCAAAGTCCAAGTTTCAACAGTTAGCCGCCTAATATCCACATTTTCAATGCCTTTTGCTGAAATGGCCTAATTGAGACGCAAATTTGCAGTTTTACTAACAGTTATTTGCTACATTTATCACCCCCTAAAAAGTAAAAAATGAAGGCTATTATACCGGTTGCTGGAGCTGGCGCAAAACTTAGACCACATACCTACACACAGCCCAAGGCATTGATTCCGATGGCGGGCAAAACCATACTTAGTTTTATTGTAGATCAGCTCAGAGAAGGGGGAATTACCGAATTTATATTTATTGTAGGTTATTTGGGAGATAAAATTCAGGATTATGTACAAGCCACATACCCTCATTTAACTACCCATTTTGTATATCAAAACGAACGCAATGGAACGGCCCATGCCATTGAATTGGCAAAAAAAATAGTGGGAGAAGAGGAAGTTTTTATTGCACTGGGAGATACCATCTGCGAATTTGACCTCAAAGAAGTGATGAAGAGCCCTTTTAGCATGTTGGGTATTAAAAAAGTGGATGATCCAAGACAGTTTGGTGTCGTTGAAATGGACGAGGAAGGTAAAATCGAACACGCAGTGGAAAAGCCCTCTATTCCAAAAAGCAATAATGCCTTGGTGGGTTTGTATAAAATTAAAGAATCAAAAATTTTGTTTGAATGTTTTCAACAACTTTTTAAAGAAGACATCAAATCTAATGGAGAATACAATTTAACAGATGCATTGGATTGCATGATCAAAAAAGGAGTTGAATTTAGATCCTTTAAAGTAAAGCATTGGTACGATTGCGGCAAGAAAGAAAATTTATTAGAAGCCAATGCGGTATTACTTAAGAAAACAGGAGGCTTGGCAATAAACCCAGATAGCTATCCAAATAGTATCATCATTGCACCGGTAAGTATTGCAGAAGGCTGTGTGATCGAGCATTCCATCATTGGCCCACATGTCACTATAGGAAGCAATACCACCATTAAGAGTTCGGTAGTCAAAGAAAGTATCATAGGCTCCTATACTACACTAGATGAAGTAGTTTTAGACAATTCATTGATAGGAAGTGATGCAGCCGTGAAAGGATTAAGCCGTACTTTAAATATTGGAGATAATACGGAGATTGATTTCGGATAAATTTTTTCAGCTAGGTTAAATTAAGCGTCCTTGTGTATCGTAATTGAATTTCCTTGGGCGATACAGGTCATTACTAAATCATTGATACAAACATGCTTAGGCAAATTGGACACATACCATACAGTGTCTGCTATATCTTCTGCTTTTAAAGGTTCATAGCCAGCATACACTGTTGCAGCCTTTGCAGCATCTCCTTTAAATCTTACCAAAGAAAAATCTGTTTCCACAGCACCAGGATGAATGGCCGTGACTTTTATTTTGTACTGCAATAAATCTATTCTTTGTGCTTTGGTGATGGCATCTACTGCGTGTTTAGAAGCACAATACACATTACCATCCTTGTATACTTCTTTACCTGCGGTGCTGCCAATATTAATGATATGCCCTTGCTGTTTAATTAAGTAAGGCAGTGTTGCTTTGGAGCAATACAATAAACCTTTAACATTGGTGTCAATCATGGTATCCCAATCTTCAATATTGGCATTTTCAAAGCTGTCTCTACCCAAGGCAAGACCAGCATTGTTCACTAATAAATCAATGGCTTGCCATTCGATAGGTAAACCCCCAATTTGTTGAAATACAGCTTCTTTGTTTTGCACATCAAAAATTAAGGACAAAGTTTTCACCCCATATTTTTTTTCTATGTCACTAGCCACCGCTTCCAGTTTTTCTTTTCTGCGTGCGGTTAAAATTAAATTCCATCCACCCGCAGCAAATTTTTCTGCAATGGCTTTTCCAAAACCCGAACTAGCGCCTGTAATTAATATTATTTTTGACATCGTATTTATTTAAATAATGAATTGATGCGTCCTTTTTCAATTAATCGGTAATTCAATAAGAGCGCTGAAGCCATCAATACCCAAACTTCTTTTGAAAAATGTTGCGGCAGCCAATAACTTGTGATAATTAGGGCAATAGTAGAGGCGAAAAATAATAACCCTATTTTACCAATGATTTCATTTTTCACAAAGTAAAAAACAAGTGCAATTAAGTAAAATGGGTGCAACCACATAATATTATAATTTTCAAAACATGCGGTATGTGCTGAAATAAAGCCCATGTATAATACTAGGGCACCACCTAGGCTAAAAGAAAGTAATAAAATAAGATCAAAAAATTTAGCCATCCTTTGCGTGATCAAGCTGTTCCACTTTGATGCAAACAAATAAATCAATAAGCCTACCACTAAAATAAAAAATGGAGTAGCGTTGCTCGTCATTTTTTGATTGACAATTACTAGGGTATTGTTAGCCACTACTAATTTTCTTGTAGTTGCTATTTGTTGGTGTAATAAAGCGGGTAAGAAGGAAGCTTGAAAATCGCTAGGTTTTTGATCGGCGTAGGCGCCCAATAATAAATCAATACCTAGGCCAATCCAAGGCAAGCCTTGTGCATAAGGAGCTTTAACTACTTCAGATCTAAAAGAAGGTACCTTAATGCCCACGGGTTGAAATGCCGAATTTTTAAACAAGCCATCTTTTATGCGTGTGGTGCAGTTGTCTTCAATAAAATTATATAAGTATTGACGATTGCCTGGCAACATATTTATTTTTAGCGCTTCATACCATTTATTTTTTTCAGCCATAGATAGTTTTAACACTTGCTCCACTACCTGCCTTTGTTCAAATTTGTATTCAGCAATAAAATCGTTGTAATTATTGGCAGAAACAAAATACAATAAACTGCCTTTGACAAACTTGGCTAAAAAGTTAGGTTCGTTAAAATCAAATGTGCCATAATTAAAAACTATGTCGGTATGATTGATGCTGTCGATGACTCTCACTGCAGTATGGCCCCATACCGTATAAATATCTTCTCCTGCAGCGCAGGTTAAAACGCTTACTTGTAATTTGGCGGTGACTTCTGTGCTGTTCTCTGCTAGGACATTTTTAGACCACAAGCTGGCAGCAAAGAATAAAAAGAAAAAAATAATTTTTTTCAAGGCCCGGGTTATAAAGGGTGAATTATTTTTTGCTATAGTTAGGCGCTTCTCTAGTTACTTCCACATCGTGGGTATGACTCTCTCTCATGCCCGCATTGGTAATTTGTACAAAGGTTGCTTTTTGTAAATCTTTTACAGTTTTTGCTCCGCAATAGCCCATGCCTGCTTTTAACCCGCCCGCAAACTGATAAACAATCTCATGCAAATTTCCTTTATAAGCTACACGACCTTCAATTCCTTCTGGCACATATTTTTTTGAATCAGATTCATTTTCTTGAAAATATCTATCACCACTACCTTGACTCATGGCACCAATGCTTCCCATGCCACGGTATCCTTTAAATTTACGTCCCTCATAAATAATAGTTTCTCCAGGACTTTCTTCTGTACCTGCAAAAATGCTACCCATCATTACGCAGTTGGCGCCAGCGGCTAAGGCTTTTACCATATCACCAGTATAACGAATACCACCATCTGCAATGATTGGAATATTTTTTCCTTTCAATGCTTTGGCTGCTTCTAAAATGGCTGTTAATTGCGGAACACCTGCACCCGCTACAATACGCGTTGTGCAAATAGAACCTGGTCCAATGCCCACTTTCACTGCATCTGCGCCTGCATTTGCCATGGCTAATGCGCCTTGGGCAGTAGCCACATTGCCTGCAATAACCGGTAAATTTTTATAAGTTTTCTTTAGCAGTTTTAAAGCTTCAATTACGCCTTTGCTATGACCATGCGCACTATCTAAAGAAACAATATCTACGCCTACGCTTTGCAAAGCAGCAGCGCGATCTAATAAATCTTTGGTAATACCTAGTGCCGCACCTACTAATAAGCGACCAATATTGTCTTTTACTGCATTGGGGAAAGCGCTTAGTTGTAAAATATCGCGGTAAGTAATTAAGCCAATTAATTTTCCTTGTTTATTGACAACAGGTAATTTTTCAATTTTATATTGACGAAGAATTTTTTCTGCTTTTCTTAAATCGGTGCCTTCTGGTGCAATGACTAAATTTTCTTTGGTCATTACTTCGCTTACCTTTCTTTTACGATCGGTTTCGAAGCGTAAATCACGGTTGGTTAAAATGCCTACCAATTTATTAGTTTTGTCAACAATAGGAATACCTCCAATTTTATTTTCCTTCATTAATTTTAAGGCATCTCCAATAGTGGCGGTTACTTCTAAAGTAATAGGGTCAACAATCATTCCGCTTTCACTACGTTTTACTTTACGCACTTGCTCGGCCTGTCTTTCGATGCTCATGTTTTTGTGTAAAATACCAATGCCGCCTTCACGGGCCAAGGCAATCGCCAATTGTGCTTCAGTTACAGTATCCATCGCCGAGGATAAAATAGGCGTGTGTAATTTGATGTTTTTGGTCAACTGTGTGTGTATGTTTACTTCTGAAGGAAGAACTTCAGAATAAGCGGGCATTAACAATACGTCATCAAATGTTAAGCCTTGACCAAAAATGCGGGAGTTGTTGCTAGTATTTCTTGTTGCCATAGGCAAAGATAGGGCCTTGGCTTATTTAGGCAAAATCCTTTTTTATAGTATGCTGTATAGGTTGCCGGCCAATAATTGTATACAACCCTCCATTTCGAGGGAAAGTAGCTGTGATGACAGCAAACTAGCATTGATTTTTAAGTGGTTAGCAATGGTGTCCCGATGAATGGGGCCTTGCATTTCAATGAGCAATAAGACCCTTTGAAGCTCGGGATCCAGTATTAATTTTGTTTGTTTGATAGCAGGCGCAAGCTTGGAAAAGGGCCAGTTCATATTTTCAAGTAGATGTGTGGGATCATGATAAACCTGTGCTTTATGGTATTTTATAAGATGTAAACAACCCTTACTTTTTGCATCGTGAATCTTACCAGGAACAGCGAATACTTCTCTATCATACCCAAAAGCTAGATTGGCGGTAATCATACTACCCCCTTTGATGGCTGTTTCCACTACTATGGTAGCATCAGAAAGGCCAGCCACAATTCGGTTTCTTCTTGGAAAAAAATAAGGAAGTGGAATGGTGCCTTTTCTACATTCGGTAATTAAACCTCCTTCTTGAAGCATTTCAATGGCCAGTTTTCGATGTTGGATAGGATAAATTTGATCTAAACCATGCGCAAGCACACCCCAAGTAGGTAAATTTAATTGTAAAGCAGTCTGATGGGCGATGCCATCCACCCCTAAGGCCATGCCACTGATGACACCAATGTTTAAATGCTTTAGTCCTTCCAATAATTCTTGAATTACTTTTTGTACTTGTATCGTATGTTGACGTGAACCAACAATACTAATGAGTTGTGGTAAATTAAATTGATCCGAACCTTTTATATATAATACAATGGGTGCGTCCTTGCATTGAAGGAGTCGACTGGGATAAGCTGCATCTAAAATACTGATGCATTTAATTTCATGTTTGTCTAAAAAAATTATTTCTTCGGCTGCTTCTGCTAGTGGCCATTCTCCAATCAAAATATTTTTTTGAAATAGATTCAATTCAAGAAAACCAGCTTGCTTTTTTTGATGTTCCTCAAAAACTCGAACAGCCGAACCATAAAATTCAAGAATAGTTTTTCGTTCAATATCATTGAGCCCCATCAACTTACTGATTGCGATGGCATACCATATTTCTTTAGACATCTAGCAAACATCAAGCTTTATACTACATGAATTCAAGGTATTTATACGCTATTTTAAAACTTCTTTGGCATTGGGTAAGGTGATGATAAAACTACTGCGTCTATTTTTTGATCTTCCTTCTTCGGTAGCATTGTCTGCAATTGGGAATTTAGCGCCAAGGCCAATATGGCTCACTCTTTTAGAGTTTATTTTTTTAGCAATTAAATAATTGGCAATGGCCTGGGCTCTTTTTTCAGACATGTTTTTATTTTGAATGCTATCGCCTTTGGAATCTGTATGCCCTTCTAAAAGGATGGTCGCATTAGGAGTAGCTGCCAAATAAGTCACTAAGGCATCTAATTCTACTCTTGATTTCTTTTTCAATTTTGCAGAATTTAAATCAAAAAATACATTTTTAAAATTTTGCGCAAAAGAACTAATGATGGGGGCTAAGTAAAATTGAAAATTAGTACCCGATAAATATTCTAAGCTATCCGCGGAAATAAAAGTACTGGCATAAATATGATTGGGGCTATTGACTCTAATGCCCAAGCTATCAAAATAAGGGAGTCCTAAAACAAAATAGCCATTGCTGTCCACTTTTATTTGCATATTGCTGCTATCATCCAATGGGTTCACTAAAACCACTTCTCCAGCTAATGGTTTTTTTGAAACAGCATCAGCAATGAATCCTTTTAAATAAAAAGTTTTGTTGGCACGCGTAGCAGCCGATAAAACAACGCTGTAAATGTCCAAACCGCCCTTGCTATCACTTCTATCACTGGCAATATAAGCATTCATGCCATTGCTGGCCACTGCAATGCTGCCTTCGTTTTCATAGGTATTAATTGGATAACCAAGGTTGATTGGGGTAGACCATGTATCATCTAATTTTTTTCTTGAAACAAATAAATCGGCGGCACCAAAACCAGGCCAACCTGTTGATGAGAAATACAAACTTCTGTTGTCGGCATGTATAAAAGGGGTTTGTTCATCTCCTGCAGTATTAATATTGGGCCCCATATTTACTGCTTCATCCCAAAATCCTTTTTCATTTCGGTAGGCCACATAAATATCAATACCTCCATAACCGCCTGTTCTATTACTACAAAAATAAAGTGCTTGACCATCGGGGGCAACACTTGGCGCGCTGTCCCAAAAATCTGAATTAATGTTTTTGCCTAAATTTTTTGGATCAGACCAGCCTTTTGCAGTTCTGTTTACTTTGTAAATATCATAACGGCCATAACCTTTTGGTCCATAGTCGGCAGCAAAGTAGAGGGTATTTAAATCTTGGGTGAGGCTCATGCTGCCTTTTTTATCGGCATCATTTAAATTATCAGCTAAAGGCCTTGCCTTAGAAAAACCTTTTTTGCTAAGGGTACTGTAATAAAAATCTTCTCTAGATAAATTGGCACGGCGCATAAATAAAAATAAACTGTCTTGGACGGTAACACTTGGAAAATATTCTGCGGCCTCGGAATTAATACTGTCGCCTGCATTGTTTACACTAATGTCATTTTGAATGGGATTGGACATCGCAAAAGCGCAAACTTTAAGTAGGTCTGCAGCCTTAGTTTTTAAATAAGCAGGCAGTTGATTGTTTTTTACCAGCGGATCCAAAATATAAAATGACTTTGTATAATTACCTAGACTAACATAAGCCATAGCATATTTTACAATAAAGGGCAAGGCCTCATCAGGTTGAGTCTTTTGTATTTTTTCAAAAATAGCAATGGCTTTTTTGTATTGCTTGGTATCCAAATAAGTTTGAAATAAACTAAGATAGGCATCTGTTAAACTACTATCTTTTTGAATGGCGCTTTCAAGTAAATTAATACCACGAGAAAAAGATTTATTGTCTAATTCAATTATGGCTTTGTCGTAAATTTTTTGAGCAGTAGCTTTATTTTTTGAATTATCCTGTGCGCTTGATTGAAAACTCAAGCCTATGGCAAAGGATAAAAAAAATAGTTTGTATTTCATAGATGTCCTACAATGTATTGTAAATATACAAATTAGGGTACTTGAATGTCCTTGTGCAGTTGAGCACTTAGTTCCCATTTGGGATGGGCCTTAATGTAATCAATCACCAGCGGGGTAATTTGATTGGCTTTGTCCCATTCTGGTTGCAAGTATAATTTGCAATTAGCAGGCACTTGTTTGGCATAGGTTTCGGCCCATTCAAAATCATGTTTATTAAAAATAACCACTTTTAATTCCGATGCAGCAGCTATGCTTTCATTAAGTGGT
>CAINEG010000203.1 GCA_903847655.1 uncultured Bacteroidota bacterium | reverse complement strand
TAAGCTTAAGTATGGCTTCTTGCTATACAGTTTCTTATGCAGTAGGCAGTGGTGCTCAGACTGGTGAAACCATTATGGAAAAAAATCATTATTTGGTTGGTGGCTTAGCACCCATTAAAACAGCAGACCCTAGTAAAATGGCTGGGGATGCTAAAAATTATCAAGTAACTATTACACATACTGTAGTAGATGGTTTAATCAATTTATTGACAAGTGGATTGTATACACCCACAACTACAATAGTCAAAAAATAATTAGAATTATTTCAAAAATTACTGAAAGAAAAAGCAGCTCAAAATTTGAGTTGCTTTTACTTTTTTATTTATGGCAGTTTGTATTAGCATAATTACTAAGTATATTTTCTAAAATAAACTATTAAAATAGTTTTACAAGATCTCATTGTAAAGAATTGTATTTTTATTTACAAGAAAAAATTAATTACAATTAAATGATTTTATGCTTCAGAATATATTAGTTAAAAAATCATTCCTATTTATAAGTTTGTTCTTTTTATTTATAAATGCAGATGCACAATCAGGTATATTTTTTCAAGCTGTTGCAAGAGACAATAATGCCAATCCTGCCAAAGAACGGAAAATTTATATAGAAACAAATATTATACAATCGTCTCCCACTGGCACTAAAGTTTTGATAGAAGAACATCAAACCAATACCGATGCATTTGGGGTATTTACTATAATGGTGGGTAATGGACTAAGACTTGGTGGAACGGCTACTAGCTTAAGTACCATTGATTGGGCCAATGGTCCTTATTATTTAAATATGAGAATTGCCATTACGCCGGTTGGTGTTGGCGCTGGTTGGGATTATACTAAGGAGTGGCTTGATATTGGCACTACTATTTTTGGTACTGTACCTTTTGCATTGTATTCGGCCAATGGGGCCAAAATAGACCAAAAGTTAAATACCTCCGATACCACAAAAATGCTAAGTGTTTATGCAAAGACAAACACAGTTCAAATTTTGTCATCTACTGTAGACACAAAATTAACTTCAAAAGATACCATTGCTATGTTGGCTCCCTATGCTAAAACGGCTACTAAGTTTGATTTAGTGGATACCATTAAATACACCAAACAAGCTTATACTGATTCTGCTTTATTGACAAAATTTAATTTGGTTGATACCATTAACTATGCAAAACAAAAATTTGTAGATGCAGGAATTTACAGTCAACAAAAATATATGGAGTTTTCTTTAGCGACTAAGTTGAATAGTGTAGATACTATTAAATACACTAAACAATTATATGTGGATGCAGCTTTAACCACTAAGTTCAATAGTGCCGATACAATCAAGTACGCTAAAAAAGCCTATTCAGATTCAGCATTATTAACAAAACTAAATCTTTATGATACAAGCGTGTATGCTAAAAAAATAGTTATTGACGCTGCATTAACCACTAAGTTGAATAGTGCTGATACAATCAACTACACTAAAAAAGCCTATTCAGATTCTGCCTTGTTGACTAAACTTTCTTTAACAGGAAATGCTTTAACAGCAACTACAGCAGGTAATATTACAGCTAGTAGTAATACAACCTTAACTAGTTTAACTAATTTAAATACAGTGGGTGCAATTAAAACAGGTGTTTGGAGCGCCACCACTATTGACATTGCACATGGTGGTACAGGCATCACTACTGCAGGTAGAACTGGTCAGGTATTAGCTACAGCTTCAGATGGAACACTTACTTGGACTAGCTTGACAACACAAACTGCTACACATTCTATTGGCGAATCCTTTGGAGGGGGTATCGTATTTTATGTTTGGGATAATGGTAGACATGGTTTAATAGCTGCTACATCTAATCTTTCTTATAACAAATCTTATACATTTAAATGGGGCCCTACAGCAAACTATGTAATGGCTTTAAGAGATGGAATAAACGCAGGAATTTATAATACAGAAAGAATTATAATGCAACAAGGCGCGGGGAATGGAACTTATGCAGCAATGGTTGCAGCTCATTATCAATTTAATGGAAATGGATGGGGTGGTTATGGCGATTGGTACTTACCCTCAAAATATGAATTAAGTATTCTTTATCAACAAAGAAATACTGTAGGAGGTTTCAATAGTGGTTGGATATTTTGGAGTTCAACGGAGGCCGATGATAAAACTGCATGGTCTTTTGATTTTGTTGCTGGAACACAGCAAGCTGATTCAAAAATACTTACAACTCGCTTTATACGTGCTATTAGGTCTTTTTAACTTAAGAGCACCAGCTCATTATTTTTTGCTCAAAACAAGAAAAATGGTTTAAAACTAACGAGTATTCTGCCTTTGAGCCACATTAATCCTCTAGAAAATATTCAAAATAGGCATTAAAATTATTAATAACTTCATTGCATTATAACAAAATTGTTTGCAATGACATTTGACTACGGTATTGGGCATTTGACAGTGGATAAAGTAATTGGGCTAGCCAATGGCACATTAAAAGGCGTTATGAATAAACAAGCCATTGATAAGGTAAATGCCTGTCGTAAAATGGTCGAAAAAATGGCTGGTTCAAACAAAGCAGTATATGGAATCAATACTGGATTTGGCCCCTTATGTGATGTACAAATTACACCCGCCGAAACAAGCAAGCTTCAGGAAAACTTATTAATCACCCATGCAGTAGGGGTGGGCAATCCGATTAGCCCTAACTTATCTAAAATCATGATGATTTGTAAAGTACATGCACTTTGTCAAGGTTTTTCAGGAATAAGACTAGAAGTAATAGAAAGAATATTATTTTTTATCAACAATGATTTATTACCTGTGGTACCAGAACAAGGATCGGTGGGTGCTTCTGGCGATCTTGCACCATTGTCCCATTTATTTTTACCCTTAATTGGAGAAGGAGAATTTTGGGCGGGTGGTGAAATTGTTTCCGCGAAACAAGTTTTATCAAAACATGGTTTGGCTCCAATACAATTAGCCGCAAAAGAAGGTTTGGCATTAATCAATGGCACCCAATTTATTTTAGCACATACCATTTCAGGCTTAAAAAAAATGGAGTACTTGTTAGATTTAGCAGACGTTGCAGGTGCCATGAGTATTGAAGGTTATCAAGGAAGCGCTTCCCCTTTTAAAGAAGCCTTGCATAAAATTCGTCCATTCAAAGGAAGTATGGAAGTGGCAGCACGCATGAGGATGTTATTCGAGAACTCGCAAAATTTAGCTGCTCATGAAGATTGCGCACGCGTGCAAGATCCTTATTCCATGCGTTGCATTCCTCAAGTACATGGCGCTTCAAGAAATGCCTATGATCATTTAAATGAATTGGCAGAAATAGAAATGAATTCGGTTACCGATAATCCAATCATACTAAGTGATACCGAAGCTATTTCTGGAGGTAATTTTCATGGTCAACCCTTGGCCATGGCCTTGGATTATACTTCAATCGCGGCTTCGGAGTTAGGTAATATATCAGACAGAAGATCCTATTTATTGATCGAAGGAAAATTTGGGTTGCCCAGATTATTGACATCAGCCGGTGGATTAAATTCTGGTTTTATGATTCCTCAATACACAACCGCAGCGCTGGTTAGTGAAAATAAATCATTGTGTTTTCCACCTTCTGCAGATAGCATCCCTACTTCATTAGGTCAGGAAGACCATGTTTCCATGGGCAGTATATCGGGAAGAAAATTCAATCAGATACTTGGCAATCTTGAAAAAATATTGGCCATCGAATTAATGTATGCGGCACAAGCCATGGAGTTTAGACGACCTAATACTTTTTCTATCCTCATCGAAAAAAATATCAAAATAATCAGAGCCAAAGTGGCTAAATTGGAAGAAGACCGTCTTTTGAAGGACGATATTAATGCTATTATTGCTATGGTTTCCAATCAAACCATCATTGTTAAATAGAGTACCTACATGGATTTTAAAGAACAAATACAAAAAGGAATTCCAACTGAGCTGCCAGCATTAAAGCCTTATCCCACAGAGGCCAATAGAGCACCTAAGCGAAAAGATATTTTATCCATAGAAGAAAAAAAATTGGCCATTCGTAATGCGCTTAGATATTTTCCAAAACAATGGCATGAAGAATTAGCAAAAGAATTTGCGCAAGAATTAAAAGCCTATGGCAGAATTTATATGTATAGGTTTAAACCTACGTATAAAATTTATGCCAGGCCTATTGATGAGTATCCGGCAAAATGCAAGCAAGCAGCTGCGATCATGTTGATGATTAATAATAATTTGGACAATGCAGTGGCACAACACCCCGAAGAATTAATTACTTATGGAGGCAATGGAGCGGTGTTTCAAAACTGGGCGCAATATTTATTGACCATGCAGTATTTGTCCATGATGACCGATGAGCAAACCTTGCATATGTATTCGGGTCATCCAATGGGTTTATTTCCTTCGTCAAAAAATGCACCAAGAGTGGTGGTGACCAATGGCATGATGATACCTAATTATTCTACACCGAATGATTGGGAAAAATATAATGCTATGGGCGTAACACAGTATGGGCAAATGACAGCAGGTTCCTTTATGTATATAGGGCCACAGGGCATTGTGCATGGCACCACCATCACTGTCATGAATGCGTTTAGAAAAATATTACCAGAAGGAGAAAGCCCTGCAGGAAAAATATTTTTAACCGCAGGCTTAGGTGGTATGAGTGGGGCACAACCCAAGGCTGGAAATATTGCAGGCTGTATAACTATCTGCGCCGAAGTGAATCCTAAAGCTGCCACCAAAAGATATGATCAAGGTTGGGTGGATGTGTTAATAGTTAATATGGACAGCTTGGTGCTTCGAGTAAAAGAGGCCAAAGAAAAAAACGAAGTAGTGTCTATCGCATTTATTGGAAACATAGTAGATGTTTGGGAGCGATTTGATGTGGAAGATATTTTTATTCATCTGGGTTCGGATCAAACCTCTTTGCATATTCCATGGACAGGGGGTTATTATCCTGTAGGTGTTTCCTATGAGGAGAGTAATCGATTAATCAGTGAAGACCCAGAAGCGTTTAAAGAAAAAGTACAAGCCTCTTTACGCAGACATGCCGCTGCTATTAATAAACATAATTCAAAAGGAACTTATTTCTTTGATTATGGCAATGCATTTTTATTAGAAGCATCACGCGCAGGGGCAGATATCATGGCCGAGAATAAAATTGATTTTAAATATGCCTCTTATGTACAAGACATTTTAGGCCCTATGTGTTTTGATTATGGCTTTGGTCCATTTAGATGGGTATGTACTTCGGGTAATCCAGCCGACTTAGACAAGACAGATCAAATTGCTATGGATGTTTTAGAAAAAATGGCAGCGCAATCTCCCAAAGAAATTCAATTGCAAATGCAAGACAATATTATTTGGATTAAAGATGCGAAGAAAAATAAATTAGTGGTGGGTTCTCAGGCGCGTATCTTATATGCAGATGCCGAAGGACGTTTTAAAATTGCAGATGCCTTTAATAAAGCAGTGGCAGCAGGCGAAATTGGCGCTATTGTTATTGGCAGAGACCATCATGATGTAAGTGGAACCGATTCACCTTATAGAGAAACTTCCAATATTTATGATGGAAGTAAATTCACTGCAGATATGGCCATACACAATGTTATTGGCGATAGTTTTAGAGGGGCCACCTGGGTATCCATTCATAATGGGGGTGGCGTTGGCTGGGGCGAAGTAATCAATGGAGGCTTTGGCATGTTATTGGATGGAACAGAAGCCGCAGCAGAAAGATTAAAAAGCATGATATTCTATGATGTAAATAATGGCATTGCACG
>CAINEG010000202.1 GCA_903847655.1 uncultured Bacteroidota bacterium | reverse complement strand
GGGACCACCTGTTTTTTATGAGTAATTTTCAATTGGATGTTGATAGTCCTTATCCCATTCCTACCAAAGAAACTTACAAGCAGAAGCCTGATCCTATTCTTTATCCTAAGCGCAAAATTAAATATGCCCATTTAGGTAAAAACCTAGAATTAGTCATTGATAAAGCCATGGCGGAACAGGACCAAGAGAAGAAAGCAGGTTTTGCGCATGCCATTGCACATTATATGAAATTGGCTTATAGCAACTGGCATAAAGAATTGGTACAAGATGATACCATTAGAGGAGAGTTAAATGCCATCACTGGTGGTGAACTTGAATTTAGCAACACCCCTTATATCAAACACCGCAATCAGAATTTTGAAAGAGACGAATACCGTCCTGCAGGTGGTCGTTGGCAAAACAACCGCAACAACAATAACCGCGGTGGCGGTGGACGTGGACCTGGTGGACCTGGTGGTGGCGGTGGCGGACGTAATAACAACAACCGCAATTTTAAGAAACGTTTTTAATTTAAGTGTTGAAATAATTGAAATCCCATTTGGCCTTAGCGAGATGGGATTTATTGTTTTAGACCGATAGGAAAGTGCAGCGAATCATGTATTTTCGTAAAGCAAATAGTTAAACAATGAGTTCATTTGAAGTTATAGGAGGTCATGCACTTAAAGGCAACATTACACCACAAGGTGCAAAAAATGAAGCCCTTCAAGTATTGTCTGCAGTAGTGCTTAGTGCAGAGCCCATTACCATTTCAAATGTGCCCAATATTGTGGATGTTAATTTATTGATGGAGCTATTAGCCGCGATGGGCGTATCCGTTGAAAAATTGGCCGAGGGTGAATACCGTTTCAAAGCAGATAAAATAGATCCTAGTTATTTAGCCTCAGATGATTTTAAAGCAAAAAGTGGAAGATTGCGTGGTAGTGTAATGTTGGCTGGACCGATTTTATCAAGATTTAAAATTGCCTACTTGCCCAAGCCAGGTGGAGATAAAATTGGAAGAAGAAGATTGGATACTCATATTATTGGATTTGAAAAATTAGGGGCTAAATATGCTTATGACGAGAAGCTTGCTTGTTTCACCTTAAAAGCAGAAAATTTAATAGGCACCTATATGTTATTGGACGAGCCTTCTGTTACAGGTACAGCCAATATTTTAATGGCGGCTGTTTTAGCCGAAGGCATCACCACTATTTACAATGCAGCCTGTGAGCCTTATATACAGCAGCTTTGCTTGATGTTGAATAAGATGGGTGCAAAAATTACTGGCCTAGGAAGTAATCTTTTAAAAATTGAAGGGGTCAAAAAATTAGGCGGCACGAACCATCGTATTTTACCAGACATGATTGAAATTGGTTCCTTCATTGGTCTAGCAGCGATGACCAAAAGTGAAATCACGATTAAAAATGCTGGCATTGAACACTTGGGTATTATTCCTGATAAATTTCGTTTACTAGGCATTGATTTTACCATCAAAGGAGATGATATCTATATTCCTGCACAAGATATTTATGAGATACAAACTTTTATGGATGGAGGTATCTTAACTATATACGACAATCCATGGCCAGGTTTTACCCCCGATTTATTAAGCATTGTATTAGTAACGGCCATTCAAGCCAGAGGTAGTGTATTGATTCATCAAAAAATGTTTGAAAGCCGTTTGTTTTTTACAGATAAGCTAATTGATATGGGTGCACAAATTATTTTGTGTGATCCGCATCGTGCTACGGTGATTGGTTTGGGCCGTAAATATCCGCTCCGTGGTATTACCATGAGTAGCCCTGATATCCGTGCTGGACAAGCCTTGCTGATTGCTGCTTTAAGTGCAGAGGGAAAAAGTACCATTCAAAATATTGAACAAATAGATAGAGGATATCAACACATTGATGCAAGGCTACAAGCCTTGGGGGCGCATATAAAGCGTATTTAGAATTTTGCTTCAACTAAATTATAAAAAAAGAGCCCCGAATTATCGGGGCTCTTTTTCTTTTTACCTTTTATTATTTAAAACAAAATCTAATTTATTAGATTTTAAAAATCATTATCGAAAGTTTTAGGTCGTTATATTTTTTTAACGATCTAAAACTTGGCAGGCGTTCCTGCCTTCGGTATACTCTTTTTAATAAAAGTTCTCAAATGATCGGTGCTGGTAGTTAAATCTTCTTTGCGCAAATACATCATATGTCCACTGCGGTAACCTTCCCAAAACATTCTGTCTTGAATTTTTCCAGCAGGATCCATTTGCCACATATTGTATTTAGCATTAAAATAATCGCAGGCACCATCATAATAACCAGACTGAACCAATAAATGTAAATAAGGATTTTGCATCATGGCTTGACGCAAATCATCGCCTGTATGGTTATTGGTATTGTCCCAAGGATGGGTTGGACCAAAAATATAATACTCTAAATCTGTTTTGTAACCCAACTCATCTCTCAAATACATATTGATCGCAGGCGTGAAAGAATGCTCCCAAGAAGTAAGCTCTGCATTGTAATCAGGGCTATCTCCTGCATCCAATTTATCCATGCCTATGTAACGAGAATCTAAACGTCCCACTGTTTTTCCTTTGTCTCTTAATAATTCTTTCCAGAAATAATCAAAAGGAATAGTCAAACTAAGTTGTGCTACTTCTGTTTCACCAATACCTGTATAACGAGCTACTTTTTTTACAATTTCTTTTTTCTTTTCTGCATTCAATGCACCACCTTGTGCAATGGCTGGAATTAATTCATTGATTGTAAAAGCTTCAACTTCTGGTAAATAAGCAGTCAAATCTTTAGACTGTAAATCGGCTGCTAGTTTTTTATGGTACCAGGCAGTGGCTGCCATATAAGGAACACGCAAAGCAGCACTGGTAGGGCCTTCACGTTTAATACCTAAATCGGTAGGGGAGACTAAAATTACACCATTTAAATACATCCAATGTCTGTTTTGTAATTCTAATGACAAGCCAGATACACGCGTTGTACCATAACTTTCTCCAATTAAAAACTTAGGAGAAGCCCAACGTTTTTGTCTAGCAACAAAAGCATTGATCCAATCTGCTAAATATTTGACATCCGCATTGACGCCAAAAAATTTTGAAGTTGGTACTGACTTATCTAAAATTCTAGAGAAGCCTGTATTCACTGGATCTATATACACAATATCTGCTGCATCTAAAATTGAATTAGGGTTGTCTTCGAATCCATAAGGTTGAATAGGATAACCTTCGTCATCAATTTTTAATTTCTTTGGGCTAGTATAACCTAAGTGCATCCAAACACTGGCGGTACCTGGTCCTCCATTAAAAGAAATCACCAAGGGACGCTCGTCTTTATTCGTCACATCCGTACGTTCGTAATAAATATAAAATACACCAGCAATGGCTTTACCATCTTCATCCCAAACAGGCATAGTACCAGAAACTACTTTATAGGGCACTTTCTGACCTTTAATAGTGATTTCACCTTTGTTTTCTGTTTTGGCTTCTAAAGAAAGCTCGCGTTTAAAATTTGGGTTTTTGTCCTCAGATTTTACTTTTGCACTTGACTCCTCTGCTCCTGGCTTTTGGGCTTGTGCCACCATGGCCAAAGCAATCAACAAATAAGTAAATAGTTGTTTTTTCATAATTCTATTTTTAGGGAATGAATTTTTGTACAGCTAAATATACATCATAATTGTAGGTTTTTTAAACCCCTTATATAATTATTTATTTAGGCAGTATTTGTGTAATTTAGAGCGAGGAAAAATTGCCCTATAAATTTGTAAGGATGTCCCAAAACCAACAGAAAGTAATTATTTTAACCGCTCCATCCGGGGCAGGCAAAACTTCTATTGCTGCTTATTTATTAAAGGCAATGCCTTTGTTGTCCTTTTCGGTTTCCGCCACTACGCGCGCGCCTAGGGGCCTTGAAAAAGATGGAGTAGAATATCATTTTATTTCCTTAGCCCAATTTGAAGGATACATCTACCAAGATGAATTTTTAGAATATGAGATGGTCTATGAAGGCGTCTATTATGGTACTTTAAAATCGGAGTTGACCCGCATCTGGAACCTAGGAAAAATTCCTGTTTTAGACATCGATGTCAAAGGAGCCATTAAAGTACAAAAGCAATTGGGGACCAACTGTTTGTCCATCTTTATCATGCCTCCCTCTATTGAAATTTTAAAAGAAAGATTGGAAAATAGAAAAACAGAAAGCGCCGAAAGCATTCAAGTAAGATTAGACAAAGCGGCCTATGAAATAAGTTTTAGTAAAGAGTTTAATGCGATTATTAAAAACGAAGTACTAGCAACGGCATGTACCACAACTGAAAAAGTAATTTTGGATTTTTTAGACTAAATAAATTGTGTTGTTAAAAAAATAAAATTTTTAAAATGTCATTACAAGGAAAAACCGTATTTATCACGGGCGGTAGCAGAGGAATTGGAAAAGCAATGGCTTTAAAATTAGCTGCTGCGGGAGTGAATATTGTCATTGCAGCAAAGTCGGTGGAAGAAGATCCACGTTTAGGTGGCACTATTTTTTCGGCCGCTGCTGAGGTAGAAGCCTTAGGCGTAAAGGCTTTAGCGATTCAAGTAGATATTAGAGACGAAGCACAAATTACAAATGCTGTAAAGCAAACTGTAGATACATTTGGAGGCATTGATATACTTATTAATAATGCAAGTGCTATTCAATTAACAGATACAGCGAGTACCCCTAGTAAAAGATTTGATTTAATGCATAGCATTAATGTACGTGGTACTTTTTTAATGGTGCAACACGCGCTACCTTATTTAAGAAAATCGACACATGCACATATTTTAACTTTATCTCCTCCTATTAATTTAGCACCAAAATGGTTAGGACCACATGTAGCTTATACTATTTCAAAATATGATATGAGCATGATGACCTTGGGCTGGGCAGAAGAATTTAAAGATGATAATATTGCTTGTAATTCTTTATGGCCTAGAACTACCATAGATACTGCGGCTGTGCGCAATTTACTAGGCGGACAGGCCTTAGCGAATATGAGTAGAACCACCGATATTATTGCAGATGCGGCCTTCTATATTTTAAGTAAAGAAAAATTAGCCTACACAGGAAAATTATTTATCGATGAAGAAGTATTGGCTGCAGAAGGTATCACCGACTTAGCGCATTATTCGGTAGTGCCGGGGGCTAAATTATTTTACGATTTATTTTTATAATATTTTATAAAACATTTTTTATTTCAATTTAAAGAAACAAGTATGAAAAGAATTTTAATGACGAGCCTGGTATTACTTAGTATGCAATTGATGGCACAGAAGAAAAATAAGGTGGACCCCGCTGCACAACAAATTAATGCGAACAAAGAAGCTACTTTAGTTGCGCTTAACAATGCTTATGATGAAGATAAAAAAACAGCCTTGCAAATATGGGAATATGCAGAAGTAGGCTATAAAGAAAATAAAAGCGCTGCTTTACATGTACAAAATTTAAAAGCAGCAGGCTTTACAGTTGAAACTGGTGTGGCAGAAATACCTACTGCTTTTGTGGCTACTTATGGTAGCGGTGCTCCGGTAATTGGCATTTTAGCTGAATACGATGCCCTACCAGGTCTAGCACAAGCTGCTAGTCCAGAAAAAAATCCCATTGCTGGTAAAAATGCTGGCCATGGTTGTGGTCATCACTTGTTTGGTACTGCATCGGTGGGTGCTGGCATTGCGATTAAAGAATTAATTGCTGCAGGAAAATTAAAAGGAACCATCAAGGTTTATGGTTGTCCTGCGGAAGAAGGTGGAAGTGGAAAAGTATATATGGTACGTGCAGGTTTATTTAACGGAGTGGATGCCGTGATACATTGGCACCCCGATGATGTAAACGCTATAACTACGACCAGCGCATTAGCGAATAAGTCTGCTAAGTTTAAGTTTTATGGAATATCTGCCCATGCTGCAGCACAACCTGAACAAGGTCGTTCTTCTTTAGATGCAGTAGAAGCCATGGACAATATGGTCAATATGATGCGCGAACATGTACCCCAAGAAACTAGAATACATTATATCATTACCAGTGGGGGTAAAGCACCCAATGTAGTGCCTGATTTTGCAGAAGCCTATTACTATGTACGTCATCCAAAGCGTAAAGATGTGGTAGAAATTTTTGATAGAGTCGTAAAGGCCGCGGAAGGTGCTGCACTTGGAACTGGTACTACAATGAAATATGATATTATTGGTGGTACGCACGATTTATTAATTAATAAAACATTGGCCGAAGCCATGCAGATTAATTTAGAAAAAGTAGGCGGCGTTACTTATAGTGAAGCTGATTTAAATTTTGCAAAAAAAATTGAACCAAGTTTTATTGGAGCAAAAGTAGACGTAGCAACTGCAGCCACTGTAAGACCATTAAGCTATATCAATGAGGGCAATAGTGGTTCCACCGATGTAGGAGATGTGAGCTATGCCTTGCCTACTGTTGGTTTGCGTGCAGCCACTTGGGTACCAGGTACACCCGCACATAGCTGGCAAGCGGTGGCTTCAGGTGGTACTGAAATTGGAACAAAAGGAATGCTGGTAGCCAGTAAAACAATGGCATTAACCGCTATTGATTTAATGAGTAATCCTGTATTACTTGCAAAAGCAATGGAAGAGTTTGTTAAATCTAAAGGAGATTATAAATACAAAGCATTACTAGGTGATATAAAACCCGCGTTAAATTATAGAGATTAAATAAAAATTTATTAATCTCTATAATTTTATCTAATGATTTTTTCAAGGCATCCCATAAACGGGTGCCTTGATTTATTAAAGGGATTTAATCAATGTTGGACTCGGGGCGCATTTGAGGGAAGAACAACACATCTTGAATAGAGGGTTGGTTCAACATCATCATACATAATCTATCTATACCAATGCCAATACCTGAAGTAGGTGGCATGCCATATTCTAGGGCTCTTAAAAAATCATGGTCAAGAAACATGGCTTCATCATCGCCACGCTCCATTAAACCTAATTGCTCTTCAAAACGCTTGCGCTGATCAATTGGGTCGTTTAACTCCGTATAAGCGTTGGCTAGTTCTTTTCCATTCACCATTAATTCAAAACGCTCTACT
>CAINEG010000201.1 GCA_903847655.1 uncultured Bacteroidota bacterium | reverse complement strand
CTATTTCATAATCCCCTTTAATTTTTTCATCTTTCATAGGAACAGCGCAAGGAATTGCGGCAATGGTATAATCTGCATGGGTAGTGCCATAAACAGGAATGTCTCTCAAGCTTTGCGCCCAAGCGGTGGCATAGGTAGAATGCGTATGCACAATGCTTCCAATATGCACCCAATGTTTGTACAATACGGCATGAGAATGCGTGTCCGAAGAGGGCTTTAATTTGCCTTCTACTACTTGCCCATCAAAATCAACCACCACCATATCTTCGACAGCTAAATTTTCATAGGGTACACCACTAGGTTTAATAGCGAATACTTGATGGGCTCTGTCCACCACACTTACATTGCCAAACGTGAATAAAACCAAATCTAATTTTGGTAATTCTAAATTGGCCAAGTAACATTCTTCCTTTATTTTCTGAAATTTTGAGCTCATGGTTTTGGCTTTTTAATTTGTCTTTTGTTCTATGAATTTTCCAAATTCAATATACTTTAAGTAGCGTTCTTTATAATAATTAACCCTTTCTTTATTTGGCTGATAAGTAATTTCAAATCCCTGTCCCATCGCCTTCATAGCATCTTCAACCTTGTCGTATACACCAGCTGCAGTGGCCGCAAACATAGCAGCTCCCAAGGCACAGGTTTGTTCACTTTTATGAATTTTTATAGGCATGTCCATAACATCTGACATCATTTGCATAATAAATGGAGATTTTTTGGCCACACCACCAAGTCCGATAATTCCTTTAATGGGAATACCTTCTTCTATAAATCTATCTACAATGGCCTTGGCCCCAAAACAAGTGGCTTCCACTAAACTTTTATATAATATAGGGGCACTCGTGGCCAAAGAAATACCTTCTATGGCTCCTTTTAATAATTGATTGGCATCGGGGGTTCTTCTTCCATTCATCCAATCGAGTGCAATAGGATCATTGGAATTTAATGGAAGCGCATTAGCAGTTTCATTTAACTGTACTAATATTTTTTCTTCAAGGGCATCCACCTCCGTTTCATCCATAGACCCATTGCCAATTTTTGTATTTAATAAAATATTTTGCAATGGCCAGGCCAAAATATTTTTAAACCAAGCATAAATATCTCCAAATCCTGATTGCCCTGCTTCTAAACCCACCATGTCAGGAAGCACAGAGCCATTGACTTGGCCACAAATGCCCTTGATTAATTTACCTTCTATTTCCTTGGTTGGGGCAACTAAAATATCACAGGTAGAAGTGCCCATTACCTTGCTTAAATAATAGGGTTCTATTTGTCCACCCACGGCACCCATATGTGCATCAAAAGCACCCACCCCAATTGTAGTAGTGACTGGAATACCTAGTTCCGCAGCCCATTGAGTAGTAATTGTACCTACGGAAACAGCGGCACTAAAGGTTTCTTTAGATAGCGAACTGACCACTTTTTCTAGTTTGGGATCTAATTCGGAAAAAAATGTACTAGGAGGGTAGCCGCCAAATTTTTCGGCCCATAAAGCCTTATGCCCTGCGCTGCAAACACCTCTTTTTATTTTACTGGCCTGCTTTTCTCCTGTTAATAAATAGGGAATCCAATCACAATGTTCTACCCAGGTATAAATATCTTCCTCCACCGTTTTGTCAATTCTTAAAATATGCAAAAGTTTGGCCCAATACCATTCACTCGAATAAATGCCTCCAACAAATTCTAAATAGTTGGTGGTGTATTTTTTTGCATGTTCATTTATTTCTTTGGCTTCGGCTGCTGCCGTATGATCCTTCCATAACACAAACATCGCATTAGGATTTTCTGCATGCTTTGCGGTTAATGACAAGGGGATACCTTCTTGGTTGACAGCGATAGGAGTAGAGCCTGTGGTATCAATGGATAAGCCAACAATATTTTCTACAATAGCTTTATCTAAATTTTTTATACAGGCTTTAATGGTAATGCTTAAGCCATCTATGTAATCTTGTGGATGTTGTCTATATTGATTGATAGCAGGATTGCAGTACAAGCCCTTGGACCATCTTTCATAATAATGCACAGCAGATTGAACAATTGATCCATTGGAAGCATCCACCAAAATGGACCTGACAGAATCTGTTCCGTAGTCAACTCCTATTACATAACTGGTTTTAGACATAGCTCAAAATCATTATTTTTAAAGATACTAATATAATTAATGACTAAAGCCGCTCTAGGCTTAAAAAGCCCATGCCTAGCTTATTTTTTTAAAATACTTACACCAAAAATACGGCCAGCCGTTTTTTCATGATTGGCCAAGATAGTGACCCTAATAGAGGGTGCTGTTAATTCATCAGGCAAAGGGTATTCGACATCATAAAAACGGTTGCTTTGGCCACCTTCCCAATTAACGGTAGTCAGTTTTTTCCCATCAATTAGAATATCAAAAATACTGTTCTTGTCATCCCCAATATAAGTAAGCAATAAACTAATTGGTGATGCGGGTATTATTTTCATATCAAAGGAAAATTCATTGTTCAATCTGGCTTCTCGGCCCATTCTGCCCACCGCATTAGTGACATAAGATTTTTCGGTAGCGAGTAAATGATGATCTCTTTCAGGTTGCATTTCTCCAATTCTAAATGCGTCAATGGTTCTATTATAAATGGCACTCAATCTTTGTTTTTCTGCTTGATACTCTTTTTCTTTTGCTTCCCATTCGATATTGGTAAACTTATCCCAATAAACGCTATAAAAATCATCATTGATGGTAAATAAAGGAGCCATCGTCACATCAAAAGGTTTGCCTAAATGATTCCACTTGAATTGTAATTTATTTAAATTCGTTGCTGTAATATTTTTTGCAGGCAGCTCATTGTTCATAATCACAGGGGTGCCAAATACTGGATCGGGTAGTTTATTGCCTAAAACCCCAGCTAAGACAATGGGACCATACATAAAGGCAATTCTATTTTTGTTGTCTGGGATACTTTCTGTGGTCAGCTGCATGTTAAAATCAATAATGACTTTATCGTTGGGGTTCCAGATTCGGTCAATAATAGTGTATCCATTTTCGTCTGTAATTCCTTGTACTAGTTGATTGTTCACTTTTATTTTTAATCCGCCTTCATTCCAAATAGGTTTTCTGATTCTAAGTTTAAATTGTTTTTTTACAGCGGTGATAAATTTTAAGCTGGTTTGGTTTTTAAATGGAAAATTCGTTTGCTGTATTACTTGTATTTTATTGCGCTCCCAATTTAAACTAGAGGCCACAAATAAATTTAGGTATAAACTGCCATCCGCCCCTTCGAAATAAATGGATTCCGCATATTTGGCATGGTTCTCTAAGCCACTTCCTACACAACAAGTAAAAGTATTGAATTGGTCACTGAATTCTTTGGCTGCACCCATTCTTAGTGGCATGAAATAAGTCATCATACCCGTTTTTGAATTTTGCGAAGAAAGTATATGATTGTACAAGGCCCTTTCGTAATAGTCCATCAAATTGCTTTTGGGTTGCCAAGAAAACAAATGCCTTGTTAACTTAAGCATGTTGTAGGTATTGCAGGTTTCACAGGTATTGTCGCTTAGTCGGTCGTTTAATTTTCCTGCATCGCCGCAATATTCATAATTGCTATTCCCTCCAATTACATAAGAATGACTATTCACCATGGTTTGCCAAAAAAAACTGGCAATGGTATTGTCTTTTTCATTGCCTGTTAATTCGTATTGCCTAGCTGCGCTGATGGCCTTGGGCACATTGGTATTGGAATGCTTGCCTGGCATTGGATCTATTTTTTGCGCTAATTTGCCCATCACAAAATCGTCTTCAAATAAATTAGAGACCCTTAAATATTTTTGATTGCCCGTGACTGCATAAATATTGGCAAGCACTTCATTCATGCCCCCGTATTCACAAAGCAACATTTTATTGCGCACAGAATCCGGCATCGGCACCATTAAATCATAGGTCCAGTCTGCCATTTTAGTGACTACCTCCAATGCTTTTTTATTGTCTAAGTACAAATAAGCATCCATTAAGCCTGCCATTAATTTATGCACTGTGTACCAAGGTGACCAAGCGCCATTCAAATCAAAGCCCGAAGATTTAATTTGCCCATTGCGTACTTTTTGCCATAAGGCATCTTCCTCTGGGATGGCACCTACAT
>CAINEG010000200.1 GCA_903847655.1 uncultured Bacteroidota bacterium | reverse complement strand
TCACCGTTTTTCTTTGCATCTCTACCAATTTTTCAATTCTTGGTTTCAATTCAAAAAATTGTTGCTCTCCAGTTTGATGTCCAATAGGACCTGAAATAATTAATGGGGTACGCGCATCGTCAATCAATACACTATCCACTTCATCCACCATCGCATAATGATGTTTGCGTTGCACCATCTCTTCTGGTGTTTGCACCATGTTATCTCTTAAATAATCAAAGCCAAATTCATTGTTGGTTCCGTAAGTAATACCAGCGCGGTAGGCATTACGACGCTCTTCTGAATTGGGTTGATGCTTATCAATACAATCCACGGTAATACCCAACCACTCAAATAAAGTTCCATTCCATTCGCTATCTCTCTTCGCTAAATAATCATTCACGGTTACGATATGCACCCCTTCACCAGCTAATGCATTTAAATATGCGGGCAAAGTGGATACCAAGGTTTTACCCTCGCCCGTTGACATCTCGGCAATTTTTCCTTGATGCAAAACAATACCCCCTAACAACTGTACATCGTAGTGTACCATGTTCCAAGTGATGGGCGTACCTGCAGCCTTCCAAGTGGTTTGAAATACAGATTGATCGCCTTTAATATTGATGTATTCTTTTTTAACTGACAAATCTCTGTCTAGTGGAGTAGCAGTGGACACCAATTCCTCTTCTTCGGTAAATCTGCGCGCGGCCTCTTTAACCACTGCAAAAGCTTCTGGCAAAATCTCCCATAAAGCCTTTTCAATGGCTTGGTCTCTTTCTTTTTTTAAAGCATCTATATTTTCATAGATATTGTCTCTGCCTAAAAAATCGCTTAATGGCAGGGCTTCAGCCTTTTCTTGCTCCTGGGCAATTAATTGGTCAGTGGCTGACAAATGGGCCTTGATCCGCTCTTTAAATTCTTCTGTTTTAGCTCTTAATTGGTCGTTGTTTAGTGATTTATAGCCTTCAAAATGCCCGTTAATCACTGGCACCAAATGTTCAATTTTCTTGACATCTTTCTCACTTTTTGACCCCCCAAATAGCTTACTTATAATTTGCAACATATTCCTGCTTGATAATTGTGTTAAAACCTATACTCAATAGGCGTGCCAAAGTTAAGTAATTGGGGTGAGTTTGAGGGTTTTAAGGGGGTTCCAATATAAAAATTAACATGATTGGCCTTAAAATTGAAAAATGGACGAAAAAATGATACCTTTGCTCGCCTTTGAATCCCTGCGATTTTAACAGGCTTTCACTAGAACTTTAGAAACTAATAAATGCTATGGCAGGTCAATTAAACGAAGTTAGAAATAGGATTAAAAGTACTCAAAGTACCCAACAGCTTACCAAGGCCATGAAAATGGTGAGTGCGGCTAAATTGCGTCGTGCGCAAGATGCAATTACCCAAATGAGACCTTATACACGCAAGTTGCAAGACATGCTTAGCAATATCATTGGAAGTTTGGACGGAGACATGAACTTGGCTTTAGCCGAAACTAGACCCGTGAACAATGTGCTATTGATTGTGATTACTTCGGATAGAGGTTTATGTGGTGGCTACAATGCCAACTTGGTAAAATTAGCCAAGACTACGATCGCTGAAAAATATGCCAACAAGAACATCACTATTTGGAACATTGGAAAAAAAGGATTTGAAAGTTTATCTAAATCTGGCTACAAAACCAATGCCGATTACAAAGACATCTTCTTGAACTTGAAATTTGAAAATGTACAAATAGCCGCGAAAGCTGCCATGAATGCATTTGCGAATAAAGAGTTTGATGCGATAGAAGTGATCTACAGCGAATTCAAAAACGCAGGTACACAATTGCCAACAGCAGAACCTTTTTTACCTATTCCAAAAATTGCAAAAAAAGCAAATCAGAAAAAAACTGATTTCATTTTTGAACCGCATAAAGAAGTATTAGTGGCTGAATTGATG
>CAINEG010000199.1 GCA_903847655.1 uncultured Bacteroidota bacterium | reverse complement strand
TGACCGGCTTGGCCCAAGTGGAAGGTTGGCGGGGCGAAACGGCCGAACTTGAAGCCATGGCGCGCGGTAAAAGTAGAAGTGATCGTATAGATAATGTAGTCCAACAAGCCCAAGCCCTTTCAAAAAATGGGGTAAAAGAAATTGTACTAACCGGCATCAATTTAGGTGACTTTGGTAAAGGCGAAGACGGCGGTAAAAAAAAGGAAGAAAGCTTTTTTGATTTAGTAAAAGCCTTGGATGAACAAACCGATATTCCTCGTTACCGCATTTCTTCTATCGAACCTAATTTGCTCACCAATGAAATTATTGAATGGGTGGCCAATAGCAAAAAATTCATGCCTCATTTTCATATTCCTCTGCAAAGTGGTTCGGATACAGTGCTGAAATTAATGCAGAGAAGATACAATAGCGAATTGTATAGTGACCGAGTTAATTTGATTAAAAAAATAATGCCACATGCTTGTATTGGTGTGGATGTTATTGTAGGCTCTCCAGGCGAAACAGAAGCATATTTTAAAGAAAGTATTGATTTTTTACATGCATTAGACATTGCTTATTTGCATGTATTTACTTATTCCGAAAGGGCTGCTACTAAAGCTTTAGACATCAAACCCATTGTGCCTATTTCTGTTAGACAAGAGAGAAATAAAATTGCTAGGAACTTATCTTACCAGAAATTACAATATTTTACTGCACAACATTTGGGCAGTACCCGTAAAGTTTTATTTGAATCGGTAAAACATAGCAAAGACGAAATTGGGGATGGAATGTTGGAAGGCTATACAGACAATTACATCAAAGTAATTACGCCATTTAATTCAGCCTACAGCAATCAAATTATAGATTGGACATTGGCATAGTTAATTACACTGCTAGCTTACCGAAACTTCGCCAACTTTAAATTCAACAATCATCATCATATTGATGCTTTCTAAACGAACGTAGACCGTTTTCTTGCTGGCTTTAATGACTTCTCCTTTTTGCCCCATAAACAAACCTTGATTGATGGACACCTTGGTATTGGCTGGTAAATTAGCCATATCCACCACTTGAATACTTGCATTGGACTGGCCTAAATATTTTCTAATGGCTTCAATTTCATTGTCTCTGATGATGGCTGGCTTTTTTAGAAAGTATAAAAAATTCACCACTCCCATTGTAGATAAAATTTTAGTATGATCTTCCTTGCTGGCTTTGATAAAAACATAGGAGCGAAACAAGGGTTCTTCTATAATTTTTTTTCGATCCGACCACTGTCTTTCTCTTTTCTGCACAGGGCACCAACTTTCAAAACCATTTTTGGTCAACAAGCCATCTACCTTCTTCTCCCATTTTGATTTAGTATATATTACATGCCAGGTTTTAACCTTAGCTAAGTCCTCTGTTTTCATGGATCAAATTGTTTTATCCTTTCTTAGCGATGGTATTGGAATGAGCAAATTCTCCTAACAATTTACTTGATTCACTAATTTGCACATCTTTAGCGACCAATTTTAACCATGCTTGATAACGCTCTTGTTTGATTTTGTCTGGATTATTGAAAAACTTATCATAATCTGCTTTCAAAGAAGAAACCTGCATAGGATTTTTTAATTTTATTATGCCTTCATTTTGCTGAATGATTGCTTGCAATTCTTTTTTGTAATTGACATATTTATGGTATTCCAAAGCAATTGGTCGATCTACCTGAGTAGATACCCATTGTAAGTTTTTCTTAAAACGGATATTGGCGGTATCTGCTTGGATTTTTTTATTGGCCAATGCCGCAATATTGTTCAATTCGTTATTATTGGACCATGGAGAAAATTTTGCACGCTCCATTTCATCCCATTGCAAAGCAGAAGGATTGTCCTTCTCTCTGTACTTTAAAAATTCATAATCGTCTGGAAAAACAATGTCAGACTTTACGCCTTTTTTCTGTGTGGAGCTTCCTGTAACTCTATAGAATTTTTGGAAAGTTAATTTTACTGAACCATATTCTGTTTGGATGCCCATCGCATCTAATGGCTTGCCAAAGGATACATTTCTTTGCACGGTACCTTTGCCATAAGTAGAGCTACTCCCTACAATTAAGCCTCTATTGTAGTCTTGAATGGCCCCTGCAAATATCTCACTAGCAGATGCACTGAATTCATTCACCATCACTACTAACGGGCCATCATATAAAATACCAGGGGTTTCATCGGATAAAACCTGAGCCCTGCCTTCTTTGTCTCTGATTTGAACAATGGGTCCTTTGTCAATAAATAAGCCGGCCATCTGAACGACTTCATACAAGGAGCCTCCTCCATTGTATCTAACATCAATGACAATGCCTTTTACTTTTTCTGCTTTTAATTTTTCTACTTCTATGGCAACATCTTTTGAACAGCGATGTCCATCCTCTCTTTCAAAATCGGCATAAAAATCGGGTAGTAAAATATAACCATATTTATCATTTCCTTTTTGAATGATGGCACTTCTAGCGAAACCTTCATCCAATACAATTTTTTCTCTTTTTAAAGCAACCACCTTGGTGGATCCGTCTGGTTTTTTAACAGTCAGTCTAACTTCTGTACCCAAATCACCTCTAATTAATTTAACCGCATCCGTTGTTTCAAAACCTGCCACATCCACTGGTTCTTCTGCTCCTTGAGCAATTTTGATGATCACATCGTTCATCACCAATTGACCTGATTTCCATGCTGGGCCACCGGGCTGTACACTGGCAATTTTAATGCCATAATCATCCTGCGTCAATTGAGCACCAATGCCATAAAAAGTACCGCTCATTTGTTCGGTAAAAGATCTTTTTTCAACAGGCGCAAAATAATCGGTATGAGGATCCATTAATCCTGTGATGGTATTTAAAAAAGATTCAAACCTTTTTTCTTTATCAAAGGTTTTTTCTAAACTACTAAATCTTTTGGTATAGGATTTCTTAACAGATGCACGCGCTTCTAGTTCTAAAACCGAATCTGATTTATACACAAACACTATTTTACTAGTATCTTTTATTTTAGCTGTATCTCTAATAGCCTTGGCTGCTTGTTGCTTTTCTCTGTCTTCTATTAAACTTACATACCTGTCTAAGGCTCTATACCTCAATAGCTGATTCCATCTTGTAAATTTTTCTTTGATACTACCTGCATATTTTATGCTGTCCGATTCTAAACTCAAAGAGTCATCAATGGTAAAATCAAATGGCTTTTCGATGATTTGCTCATATATTTTTTTGGCCTCTCCTACTCTTCTTTCATAAATGGCATCCGCTGCTGGTTCAAACAAAATAGGACTTCCATGAATTTCATCGTCAATAGTAGTAGCAAATACTTTTAATGAGTCGATATCTGATTGAAGAAATAGATTCTTCTCTGGATCCAATGCTTTTAAATAAGCATCAAAAACTTCTTTTGAAAATTGATCATCAATTTTTCTTGGACTATAATGCTCAGACTCTAATAAATGTCCAATCGTGGACAATAATTTACGATGTCTGGTCTCTTGATTTTCTTGTCCTGCTGGCTTGAAAGTATTAAAAGCGAAAAACAAACCACCTAATAAGATTAAAGTGGCAAAAGCTTTCCACTTATTTTGTTTTACATATGTCATAAGTCTGTGCATGAAGTTCAAAAATAGTGTAAAATGCCTAGGTTAGGGCCTTATTTGGAGTAAAGCCCCCTTTTTAAGACAAATTTATAAAAACTAGCAAAACTTATTTCATAGATTCCCTAATTAACGTATTTTTGCCGCCCTATATGGAGGGCGTAGCTCAGTAGGTTAGAGCGACAGTTTGTGGATCTGTAGGTCGTGGGTTCGAGACCCATCGTTCTCCCCAAAAACCTATTCCACCCGAGCAATCGGAATGGAGTAGGTTTTTTCAGTTAAATACATTCTATGGCTATTTTAGTTGTTTCCTTATTAACTGCTTGTTTTACTTGGTGCATTGCTTGGGCCTATATCAAAATTTTATTTGTACCCAAAACTCCGAAGCGCCTTTTTGGTATTCAATGGGAAAATGCATTGACTCAAATGATAAAAAACCTTCCCATTGATCGTTTGATAGAAGAAAATAAAACAAGCGCCTTTAGGACGCTACTGCCTTTTATTGACCAAGAATTAGATAGTTTTTTTAAAGAGCGTTTGGTTCAAAAAATGCCCATTATTTCCATGTTTATTGGAGAAAAAACAATTACACAATTAAAAGAAGTTTTTATGGAAGAGCTAAGCCAACTTTTCCCAGATTTAATTGGTCAATTGTCGCAAAGCATACAAGAACAATTTTTGTCTAATCTTTCCACAAAATGGGGCCCCGTCCTTGAAACAGTCTTATTAAAAGCCACTCAAAAACTAAGATGGCTTGCCTTTTTCATAGGCGCTCTTTGGGGTTGTTTTATTTATATCATTTTACAGCATCTATAATTGCCGTTTATACATTCTGTATACCTTTCTTAGATAAGATGTCTGATATTTGCAAATCCAATAAACTAAGGATAAAAAAACGCATCAAAAGACTATGAAATACATCTATATATTGGCAAGTTTTCTTTTTATTGAAATAAGTGCATTTGCTCAAATGCCAGCAGGGGCAAGAGCAGCTGGTGGTAATATGAATATGGGCCATTTTTACGGCAAGATCGTGGATGCTTCTAAAAAAGGTATTGAAGGCATTACACTTCAAATTAAAGGTTCGAAATTTGACCCTGTTACAAAAAAAAGTACGGAAGCTATTTTGGGTACCATGTTGACTGCTGCCAATGGTGATTTTAGTTTTGAAAACTTACCTGTAATGGGCAATTTCAAACTAAGTATTTCAAGTGTAGGTTATAAAAAAATAGAAAAACAATTGAGTTTTGGTATCAAGATGGGTGGAGGTCAAAGTATGCAAGAAATGATGGCCTTAATGGATAAAGATTTAGGCAATATTAAATTAGAGGAGTCGGCTACCGATTTGCAAAGTGTAACGGTTACTTCCACTGCAAAGCCTCAATTTGAAATGGGGATTGACCGTAAAATATTCAATGTAGATAAGAACTTAATCAGCACAGGACAAACAGCTGTGGAAGTGATGAAAAGCATTCCTAACTTGAATGTAGACATTGATGGCAATGTTACCTTAAGAAACGCTGCGCCTACTTTACTTATCGACAATCGCCCTACGACTTTAACCATGGATCAAATTCCAGCAGACATTATTGATAAAGTTGAAATCATTACCAACCCTTCTGCTAAATATGATGCATCGGGTGGCAATGCAGGTATTTTGAACATTGTATTAAAGAAAAATAAAAAGAATGGTTATAATGGCGGTATTAGATCGGGTGTAGATATGCGTGGAAAATTTAATGGCGGTGGAGATTTGAATATTAGAGATAATAAACTCAACTTTTCACTTAGTGCTAATATCAATGGAAGAAAATCTATTTCTAATAGTAAAAACGAAAGAGAAATTTTAGGCACTAGCCTACCAAGCTTTGTCAATACCATAAGCGATAATACAGGCAATGGTTCTTTTAATTTCTATAGAGCAGGTATGGACTATTTGCCTGACAATAGAAACTCTTTTTCTTTATACACCAATATTATGCAAGGTGGCATGGGTTCTATAGGCACACAAATTGTAGACTCATTAAACAATAAGCCCCCAGTAAGCCTAGCCAATGCCTCAAATTTTGATTTCTTAAATAAAGGTGGTCAATTAGGCTTTAAGCATTTATTTGAAGAACAAGGCCATGAATTAACTGCCGACTTTAATTATAATGAGTCTACTAGTAATAACTGGTCTACCGTTAACTCTAGTTTTCTGAACCAAAGAAGTAACGGCGCAGGCAATAATAAAAACTATACGACCAATATTGATTACACACGCGAATTTAAAAATGCCATAAAATTTGAAACAGGTATTCGTTATAATACTAGAGATGAATTTAACAGCAGGGACCAATTTAGAAATAATATCTATTTAAGCAGTGTAAGCACAAAATACAATTATGGTGAAAATATTTTAGCGGGCTATGTCAACTTAAATGGGAAAAAGAATAAGTTAAGTTACCAAGTAGGCTTAAGAGCAGAAAACAGGTCTTATACGGTGGATGTTCAAAACAACAAAGGTTTCGATTCTTTACATTTTAAAAAGTCATTCCCAATCTCTTTATTCCCAAGCGCCTTTATTACTTATAAAGTAAACGACAAACAAGATATTCAATTGAATTACTCAAAGCGTATCAATGCGCCTAACTTCTTTCAATTGCAACCCTTTCCCGATTATACCGATCCTTTAAACATCTCAGTGGGTAATCCTAATTTGGATCCTCAATTCACGCATTCTTTTGAATTAGGCTATAACAATGCTTATCAAAAAGGGTCTAACTTTTTAGCGAATGCCTATTATAAGTATAGTACTAACTTAATTACCAACTATATCTACAAGGCAATTAACCCTATTACCAATGATTCTGCTTTTTATAGTTCTTATATTAATGCCAACACGGCTATTACTTATGGACTTGAATTAAGCAATAAAACTGCCATTGCTAAATGGTGGGATATGAACTTAAGTTTTAACTTATTTAATTCTTCTATAGAAGCTACCATACCTGGTCAAGATGTAAATAATAATTTAACCAGT